>JAUWOI010000474.1 GCA_030612185.1 Anaerolineae bacterium | reverse complement strand
CAGCGTCCCCGTCTCGCGGTAGACGAACGAGATGCCCAACAGGATGGTGACCGTGCCCCCGCTGCCCATCACCAGATACTTGAAGCCGGCCTCAATGGCCGTGTCGAGGCGGCGGCGAAAGGCGACCAGTACGTAGGCGGCGATGCTCATCAATTCACAGAACATGTAGAGGTTGAACAGGTCGACCGCCAGCACCATGCCCACCAGGCCGGTCACCAGCAACAGTAGCAGCGGGTAGTAGGTCTCGTAGCGCTGGTCGAGCGTCAGATAACGGCCGGAGTAGAGCGCCACCAGCAGCCCCAGCCCCAGCGCCACGCCCGCCACTACCAATGCGCCGGGGTCGGCGCGCAGGAAGGCCCCACCCGGCCCAAAGTGTCCCCACGTTGGCAGGAGAAACCGGGTTTCTCCCAGAAACCCGGTTTCTTTGCCTGTGAGCGCAAAGAGGGGTGCCAGCGCCACCAGCGCCGCCGCGAATACGAGCACCGTGAGCAGCGCCAGCAGATCGTTGCGGCTGGTCAACAGGCGTGCCACCAGGTAGACGGCGAACGCGCCGCCGGCCAGGCAGGCCAGTGGCAGTACCACCAAGACGTCACCCGTCACCAGGCGCCTCCCAGGATCAACGGCAACTCGTGGGCCACCCAGTCAAAGACCGGCGCCGGGAAGAGCCCCTCAATGAGGGCCAACGCAGTCAGCAAGACCGTCGGCACTACCATCGCCCAGGGCAGCCGGCGCACCGTCAGCCCCTCCGGGCGAGCGCCGAAAAAGATGCGCCCCACGAACCAGAGGGCGTAGGCCACCGTCAGAAGCGACCCAAACAGCGTCAGGACGGAGAGCCCGATGTGGGCGGTGTGGAAGCCACCGGAAAAGATCATCCACTCGCTGGTAAAGATGCAAAAGGGCGGCGTCCCGGCGATGGCCAGCGCGCCCGCACCGGTGCACAGTGCCACCAGTGGCATCGCACTCCCCAGGCCGCCCAGTTCTGCGATGCGCCGCCGCCCCGTGGCGCGTATCACCAGCCCCACGCACATGAAGAGCAGCGCCTTGACGATGGCGTGGTAGATGACGTGCAGCGTCGCTCCTGCTATCCCGTCGTAGGTCAGCGTGCCCAGCCCGAAGAGGATATATCCCATCTGGCTGACGCTGGAGTAGGCGATGATGCGCTTGACGTCCTGCTCAGCCAGGGCCATCAGCGCGCCGTAGAGTTCGGAGACAATGCCCGCCACCATCATCGGCACGACAAAGGGAGCCATCTGGGCCGGCGAGAAGATGCTCAGCGGGAAGCGCAGTATGCCGTAGGTGCCCATACTGAGCATCGCCGCCGCGAGCATGATGGTGACCGGCATCGGGGCCACGGCGTGGGCGTCTGGTAGCCAGAGATGCAGCGGGAAGATGGCCATCTTGACGCAAAAGCCAACGATGAAGAACGCGATCACGGTCGTCACCAGGCCGGGGGCCAAGGTCACGCCCGCCCGCAGGGCCGAGAAACTGTCGCCCCCGGTGGCGTCGTAGAGCACCATCAGCCCCACCAGCACCATCAGCGACCCCATGTGGGTGAAAATAAAGTACTTGAGCGCCACCGCGCCCCGGCGCTCGCCCTCGCCCCAGAAGGCGATCAGCGCGCAGGAGGCCACCAGCATCAGTTCCCAAAAGATGTAGAACAGGAACGTATCGTCGGCCAGGGTGGTGCCGGACATTCCAACAGCAAAGAGCATCAGCAAGGCGTAGAAAAAAGGCGTCCTCTCGTCCGGGCGGTGGTAGCCCCAGGTGTAGATGATGGCCACCAGTGTCACAGCCGCCTCTGTGACCAGGAAGGGAAAGGTCAGCCAGTCCAGGTGCAGCGACAGGCGGATGTGCGCCGCCGGAATCCATTCAAAGCTGAGAGCGGGGACGTCGCCGCGCCGGAGTGCCGGCAACAAGGCAAAAGTGGCGATCAGCGAGAGCGCCGCGGCCAGGCCCGCGATCCAACCCGCCATGCGCGCGCCGCGGCCGCGTAGCAGAGGGAGCAACAGTGCCGCCGCCAGTGGCGCACCCAGGATGGTCACCAGCCACATTATCTCTATGTTCATGTCTCCTCCCTATTCTTAACCATACAGCACCAGGGTCAGCACCACCAGCGCCAGGCTGGCAACCACCCACAACAGGTTGCGCCGCAGCCGCCCCGTGTGCCAGCGCTGCAAACCCCGGCCCAGCACCAGGACAGCCCGCACGGCGCGGCGCAGGAGACCCTCCAACCCTTCGTGTTCCACGACGCGGTGGGCGACGTGTGCCCCGTTCACCACAGCCCGCACGGAGCGGCTCATAATGCCTTCCAAACCCGTATGTTCCACAGTCCAGGCGGCGCGCGCTCCATGCACCACAGTTCGCACCGTCAGGGCAATGATCTGTTCCGCGATGCCGACCTCGACCACGGCGTGCAACACCTGGGCCGCCCGGGCCAACCCCTCTGCCAGGTCGTACACTTCCTCCGCCGGCTGCGCCGAAACGAGAGGTCCCAATCCTGAGCGCCGTTGGAGCCACCACACAGCCAATGCCAGAGACATCACCACCAGCAGCGCCGGGGCAGTTGCCGCGTAGCGCAACAGCGCCGGCAACGTGGGTATGGCCGGCAGCGTCATGCGGCTGGCCGTCGCCAGGTGGCGAGCCAACGGCCCAAAGGCCAGCCCGCTGGCCAATACCCCGGCGCCCAACAACCCCACCGTCATCCACTGAGTCCAGTGAATCTCCGAAGACCCTAAGGGTTTTCCTAAACCCTTAGGGTCTGACAGAAGCCGCCACGCCACGCTCGCCGTCCAGACGCCGGTCAGCGCGACGGCGGCCTCGGCGACGAGCAGCGCGTCCAACGGGGCCCCCACCTCCCGTGCCCACCAGGTTGTCAACAGGCCGAAGGCCGCCAATGCCAGCCCGCCCAGGGCAAAGAAACACGTGGCGGCCCTGCGTCGGGAGGGCGAATCGGAACCCTGAGCCGCATCCGCCGCCAGGAAGAGCAACAGGCGCAGCGGCGTCAGCGCCAGCAAGCCCAACCAGACAGCCGGCTTGACCCCGGCGGCGGCGACGAAGAGCGCCAACCCGCCCTGCGCAGCCCCGACGTAGACCAACGTTCTGCGCACGTCCGCCTGTGTCAGCGCGATGAGCGTTGCCAGCGCCGCGCCGCCGGCCCCCAGCCAGAGCGCCGCCTTCTGCAGCGGACCGGCCAGCGCCAGCAGTGGCGTGACGCGGTAGAGCAGATATAAGCCCAGGTTGGGCATGACGGTGGCGTAGAGCCAGGCGTGTGAGGCCAGTCTAAGCCGTCGCCCGGGCTGGCTCCAGAGGTGAAAGGGCCAGATACCCAGTTTGACCCACACCGCCAGGACAAAACCAGCCACGACCAGACCAAGCCGCGTGGCGTCCAGCGCGCCGCCCGCCCCTTCGGTGGAACTCAGGGCAAGTTCCAGCGCCGGGCCGATGCTCAACGTTCCGCTGGTCTCCATCAATATCAGGATGGCGGTGAGCATGCCTGCGTCGCCCAGGCGCAGGAGCAGGTAGCCTCTCCAGGCCAGGCGGATGCCGGCCGAGTTTCGCACTTCGACCAGCAGCACCAGGGCGATGCACAGCGCCACGATCTCCAACGCGATGTAGCGGGCCAGGAAGTGATCGGTCAGAAAGGCGACGTTGGTGGCAGCCAGCGCCAGCAGCGTCACGGCCGCGGACAGTGGTGGATGCTCCGCGCTGCCCCCCCCTCTTTCCCCCCCCGTATTGGGGGGGGTGAAAGGGGGGGCGGCGGGCAGGGGGCGGCAGGCCCCCCAC
>JAUWOI010000292.1 GCA_030612185.1 Anaerolineae bacterium | reverse complement strand
ATCGGCGTGGGGGTCGTTGCCATGATCCTCTTGGTCGCCTCGTTGCCATCCATCCTGGGCATCTGGATGTCCATGGTGATGACGTCGGGCTTGAGCCGGGCCGTTTGCTCGATCCCTTCCACACCATCCCTGGCCTCACCCACCACCTCCATCTCCGGGTCGCTGTTGAGTATGGCCGTAATGTGCTCCCTCGCGGTCGCTGAGTCGTCAATAACTAAAACTCTTATCACAGTGCTCACTCCTTTTACGTGTTGCGTGTTACGTTTCACGCTTCACGCTTCACGTTTCACGTTACGCGCGTCTACAAAGCGCCACCATCGTTTGGGCCATCTTCTCCAGCGGTACGATGTGCTGGATTGCTCCCAACGCAATAGCCTCTTTGGGCATGCCGAAGACCACACAACTCCCTTCGTCCTGAGCGATGGTGATGGCTCCTGCTTCTCTGAGGGCTTTCATGCCCACGGCCCCATCGGCTCCCATACCCGTCATAATCACGCCCATCGCGGCGGGGCCGTAACATTTGGCCACCGACTCGAAGAGTGGCGTGACGGAAGGCCGGTGCCCACCGACGGGCTCGCCCTGCCTTAGCCGTATTCTCCCGTACGCGATCTCCAGATGCTGGTCGTCGGGGGCGATATAGATAACCCCCGGCTGTATTCTCTCTCCCTGCTCTGCCACCTTCACCCGCAGTTTGCAGGCTCCATCCAACCATCCTGCCAGGCCCTCCACGAAGCCAAAGGAGATGTGCTGGACGATCAGGATGGGAGGGAGAGGATCGGCTGGTAACATACTCAGCACCTGGTGCAGAGCCGCCGGCCCGCCGGTCGAAGAGCCGATGGCGACGATCTCGATCTTGTGCGCCGTTCGCGGTGTCGCTGCCAGCCCTGCAACTTTGGTCTTTGGTGATGCTGTCCCACCGGCCATCGGCCGGCGCACTACTTTGACGTCGCTCATCAGTTTGACCTGCCCGACGAGCCTGGCGGTGAAGGTCTTGTACTCGGGATCGGATATCCTCGTCGGCCTTCTCAGGACGGAAACGGCTCCTGCCTTGGTCGCCTGCGAGGAGACGCCCATCTCCCGGTCGAGATCAACGCTGGTCACGACCACGATGGGTACCGGATTGTCGGCCATGATGTGGCGGATAGCCTCGAGGCCATCCATCCTCGGCATCCTGATGTCCATCGTGACGACGTCGGGCCTCAAGCGCTGGGCCAGGGCGACGGCTTCCTCGCCGTTCCTGGCCTCACCGATGACCTTCAACCCAGGGTCGTTCTCCAGGATGAATTTGGTACTTTGCCGCAAGACAGCGGAGTCATCAACTACCAGCACTCGAATCACGTTTTTCTCCCATGGTTAGCAGTCAGCAGTCAGCAGTTAGCAAACAGCCATTGCTTCATCGTTCATTGGTAACTGCTCAGGCTCTTCCCAAAACAGGCATAAATAGCACACGGATACGCACAGATGAAACGGATTCTCACGGATTTTTTTGTCTTTATCTGTGTACATCCGTGTGATCCGCGTTGATCCGTGTCCCATTTGTAGCTGGCTGAGCAGTTACGTTCATTGTTTCATTGTTCATTGCTCATGGTTCCGAATGATCTCGGCCAGTTCCTCGACTTCGTTTCCAGCCCTCAGAAAAAAAGCATCGGCCCCGGCCGCAAGAAACCGTTTGTCGTTGTTGGGAGAGGAACTCACGCCAACGATAAAGACCTCGGTCTTGCGGGCCCTGATCTTGGTCACTCCTCTAACCCCACTCATTTTCTTTCGAAAGTTGTTGTACACGACGAACACGTCGTGGTCCAGGGAACACTCCAGAGCGTTCTCACAGCAGGAGAACCCCGTAACATCAGCATCCAGCCTGCTGGAGAGAGCCCTGACCAACACTTCTCTTCCAACGTGCTTTCCGTGTATCAGACAGATATTCATCATTCCTCCTCTATTATGCGTCTCCAAGGCTTCCATGACACGTGTTGCGTGATACGTGTTGCGTGATTATGTTTGACGTTTGACGTTTCACGTTTCACGCTCCCCCTGCATTGTTCATTGTCCATTGTTCATTGCTTCACTGTCCATTCAGATCAGTTGCTCCACCGCCTCCAACAGAGTCTCCTGATCGAAAGAACTCTTGACGATGTAGGCGTCGGCCCCTACTTCGATGCCCCGCTCCTTATCCTCCCGCGACTCGAGCGCTGTCACCAGAATCACGGGTATTTCCTTAAAAGCGGATTGCTCTCTTATCGCGGCCGTCAACTCGAAGCCGTCCATCTCGGGCATGAGGATGTCGCTCACGACCAGGTCGCAGTGATCGGACTGCAGGACACTCAGGGCCTCCACTCCATCCGCGGCCACCTTGGTCTCATAACCCGCCGTCTCCAGGATGTTCTTCTCCAGGTTGCGGGTGGTCAGTGAGTCATCAACCACCAGGATAGTTGACTGTGCGACTTCCTTGACTTTGGCCTGGCTGATGCGCGCCGTGATGCTCGTCCTGCCCGCCATCCCCCGGGCAGACTTGACGAGATCTGACGAATTGAGGGTCATAATCACCTGGCCCGTACCCAGGATGGTCGCTCCGGCCACGTTGCGCACCCGCGAGAGTTGCTTGCCCAGGCTCTTGACCACACTCTCCTGCTGGCCGACCACGCCGTCCACCAGGAAGGCGATGCGCTTCCTGCCTGCGCTGAGAATCACCACCGGCATCTTTTGATCGGGCCTGACTTCCTCTTTCTGGCGACCCAGTTCCAACACGTCGGACAGGTACACCAGGGAAATTGGCTCGTCGTCCACTACGATGGCCTCCTTGCCCTCCACGGTGGAGATATCCTGAGGGCTGATGCGCTGTATTCTCTCCACGCTGGAGATGGGGATGCCGTAGATCTGATCCCCCACCTGTACCAGCAGTTCCTGCGTTGTGGCCAGAGTCAAGGGCAGTACCAGCGTCATCTTCGTGCCTTGACCAGGCGTCGAGTCCACGTCAACGTGGCCATGTAGGGATTCCACGTTCTTGCGCACCACGTCCATCCCCACTCCCCGCCCCGAGATGTCGGTGATGATGGAACTGGTGGAGAGCCCGGAGACGAATATCAGCCGCATAGCCTCGTCGTCGCTGATGGTCTCCGTTTCGTCGGCTCCGATGATACCCGCTTTCAAAGCCGCCTTTTTTACCTTGTTTACGTTGATCCCGGCCCCATCTTCGCTCACCTCGATGACGATGCTGTTCCCCTTCTGAAAGGCCTTCAGGGTGATTGTCCCTGCGCGAGGTTTGCCCGCTCTCTCGCGCTCCTCCGGGGTCTCGATGCCGTGATCAACAGCGTTACGCAGGATGTGTATGAGGGGAGCTTTGATCTCCTCCAACACCTTCCTGTCCAGTTCCGTCTCCCCCCCCTCTACCTGCAGGTTTACTTCCTTGCCCTTCTCCCGGGCCAGGTCACGCACCAGGCGGGGGAGGAGATCGAAGACGGTGGAGACGGGCAACATGCGGACTTTCATTACCTCCTCTCCCAGGTCGCTCGTCACCCGGGAGAGATGCAGGGCATCGCGGGAAAAACCGCGCCGCAGGTCGCCCACCCGCACGGCTATGGTCTTTAGTCTCTCCTGGTTCAGGTCCAGGAACCTCAGTAGCGGCCGTATCTCCTCGAGCCCGTCGTCGTGGAGCAACTGGCTGTGGGCTGCCCTGATCTTGAGCCATTCCCTGTTCCAATCCTCGACGCAGTGGCTGATCTCTTCCACATCTTTCAATCGCTGATCCACTTTGAGGCCGGCCACCAACAGTTCCCCCGCCTGAGTCATCAGGGAATCCAGTTTGCTGGTGGCCACACGGATGGTCTCCTCGACAACTGGGCCACCGCCACGAGCCCCGCCACGAGTACTCGCGGTGGTACTCGCGGTGGTACTCGCGGTGGCAGCGCCCGTGGGCTTTGTCCTTCGCCCTTTGGTCTTGGGTGCTTTCGCCGCCAGCGCCCCCTCCTCCGACTTCAGGGGAGGGGAGACTGCCGCCGTGGGGGTAGGTTCCGCCGCCGCCGGAGGCTCCTTACCCCCTGCCTCCCGCTCCTCCGCTTCCTTGATCCCCTGCTCCTCCGCTCCCTTGCCCCCCTGCTCCTCTGCTTCTTGCTCTCCCCTCTCTCCTCTGGGTATGACCCGCCCCTCCTCAGCCGCGTCCAAACGGGCGTACAGGTCGGGCAGGTCCAACCCATGCGGCCTATCTTCGAGGGTGGCCTCGACGATGATACTCGATGCATCAATCGCCTCGTAGAGCACGTCGCACAGGTCTGGAGTCAACTCGATATCCCCGGCCTTGGCCGCACCGAGAACGCTCTCCAGCCTGTGGCCTGTGGCCTCAACGTCGCCAAAGTCCGCCGCTCCGGCGGCTCCCTTCAGACTGTGGGCCTCGCGGAAGATCTCCTTCAGGAGTTCAGCCCGTTCTTCTTCCTCTGGGTTCTTCTCCAGCGCCACCAGGACGCGGTTCATAGCCTGGATATGCTCGGCCGCTTCCACCTTAAAGATGGCCCTCAGTTGACGCATAATGTCATCGTCTAACATAGCCATAGTCTTACTCCGTTCGGGAGATGGTAGATTGGGAAATTGGGAAATTGGGAAGTTGGGAAGTTGGGAAATTGGGAAATTGGGAAATTGGGAAACTGGGAAATTGGTCACCAACTCACCAATCTACCAACTCACCAATCTACCAACTACCAATCTACCAATCTACCAACCTACCAACCTACCAATCTACCAATCTACCAACCTACCAACCTACCAATCTACCAACCTACCAATCTACCAACCTACCAATCTACATCCGATACTGCGCCACCACCTGCTTCAACTGCGCAGCCAGCGCGTTCATGTCCTCGGCTGCCTTCTGCGATTGTTGCGCGCCAGCCGCCGATTGCTGCGCCGCCTGGTTGATGTCGGCCATGCCAATCGCGATCTGATCCAAGCCGATCGTCTGCTGCTGTACCCCGGCCACGATCTGCTGCGCCGCCTGAGCCGACCCCTGCACGACCTCCGCCAGTTCCCGGATCGTCTGCGCCGTGCGGTCCACCAACTCGCTGCCCGCGCCCACTCCCTTGGTCCCTTGCTCGGTCGCCATCACCGCCAGGTTCGACGCCTTCTGGATGTCGCCCAGGATGATCTTGACTTGAGCAGCAGCCTGCCGCGATTGCTCTGCCAAACTCCGCACCTCGTCGGCCACGACCCGGAAGCCCTTGCCGGCCTCCCCGGCCTGCGCCGCCTCGATGGCCGCGTTCAGCGCCAGGATGTTCGATTGGTCGGCGATGTCGGTCACTGTGTCAATGATGTCGCCGATCTGCGCTGTCTGCTCGGACAGCGACAGGATGTTCTCGGCGATGGATTCCACTTTCTCGCGGATGTCGTCCATGCCGGCGATGGCTTCGTCGGAGGCCTCCGCTCCCCTCTGGGCGGCACGGGCGGCCTCGGCAGCGCCCTCGGCCACGCCCTGCGCCCGCTGCGCCACCTGTTCGGCCGAGGACTTGATCTCCTCGACCGTGCTGGTGACCTCGTTGACGGCGCTGGCCTGCTCCCGGGTCGAACTGGCCATCTGGCTGGAGGAGGCCAGGATCTCGGCGGTGGCGGAGGTGATGTTGACCGTGCCCTCCTGCGTCTGAGAGGCCAATTCCCTGAGGCCAGCGACCATGGCAACGATCGCTTTCATGAGCTCATCCTGTTCCGACCTCGGCGTTACCTCGACAGCCAGATTCCCGGCTGCGATCTCTCTCGTCACGCTGGTGACCTCACTCAGACTGTCAATCAGCAAGTTCAGGTTGTTCTTGATCTCGTTGAAGTCACCCTGGTACTCGTCGGTGATCTTGTCCGGCATGTCCCCCTTGCTGATGCGGTCCACGTACTCGGCGGCCATGTTCAGCGGCCCGATGATCGCGTCCAGCGTGTCATTGATCCCTCTGAGGATTTTCCGATAGACGCCCTGCGCCCTTTCGCTATCTGCTCTCACA
>JAUWOI010000501.1 GCA_030612185.1 Anaerolineae bacterium | reverse complement strand
CCGCTTGTGGGGCCACCCCCACCCCGCCCAGCGTGGCGTGGTCGGTGAGCGCGATCACGGTCAATCCCCGCGCCAGGGCCATACAAACAAGTACCGCCGGCGTGTACACGCCGTCGGAGGCTGTGCTATGGAAATGCAGGTCTACTCGGTTGTGGTGTTGACGCATCGTTTTTCGACTCCTAGCCGCACCGCCGTTCTCTCCTGGCCGTCAATCAATACCTCGACGAACGAGGGAATACAGACGATGTCAATCCCGTCCAGTTCCAGGTAACTGCGGGCGATAGCCACCGCCTTCACCGCCTGGTTGACTGCTCCAGCACCGATAGCCTGCACATCCACCTGATCCTGCTCTCGCATAACACCTGCGATGGCACCAGCCACCGCCGTCGAGCGAGAAGTGGCCGCGACTTTGATGATGTCCATTGGTTCCCTCCTTGCGCTTCCTCGGGCCTCGAATCCATCAAAACACGTCCTGGTCCGGCTGAGTTCTCTCGGTACGGTATAATGCTATCATACACCAAAACAGATTGTTGCGCAAGCGGCCTTTCAGACCTCCGAGGTTTTGGCCGTGATTTGGCTTGAAAAAGGAGTGACGTGCCGTTCAAAGTCGTCAAAAGAGCACCGCTTCGTAAACCTTGGAGGTCTTGTCGAGCGTTTTCCCCACCCCTCTGAACGCTTACAAGCCTCAATTCCATTGGTCTGAACGGTTCATACTCTACGTTTCACGCCGTACTGTGCCAGATCCACCGGCTCATACCGCACTTCCTCGTATCCCTGTCGCGCTTCGCCCAACGGGGCCGTCGCATCCAGCCCCACCTTGGCCGTGCGTGCCTTCTGCCCCGGTGTCTGCGTGGCTGAGGGATCAAGGCTGCTGCTTGGCTGATCGGTGAGGACCACCAGGTCCCGGTTGGCCTGGAAGCGGGTGGCAATCGCCCACTCCACGCTGGCGGGGTCGTAGAGATCTACATCTGTATCCACCACGACGACGTGCTTGAGCGAGGTGTGGCCCCGGAAGGCGGCCCAAATCGCCCTGCGCCCGTCCTCTGCGTGCTGCTTTTCGATCTGCACCACCGCGTGCAGCCAGGAGGCGCCCCCTGGCGTGACGTAGGCGCCGGTGCAACGGCAGACTTCATTGACGGCGGCGAAGATGGTTGGCTCGCGGGGCATGCCCATCAGATTCTTGTGCTCCATCCCACCGGGGAGCAGGGCGTGAAAAATGGGAGCCCGGCGACGGGTGACACAGTCAATCTCAATCACCGACTGGCGGCGCACGATGTCCATCGTCCCTGTCAGGTCGGGGAAGGGACCCTCGTCGGCCAGCATGTGGGTGATGCGACCCTCCAGGATCAGTTCCGCCTCGGCCGGCACCTCCAGGTCCACGGTCTGGCAGCGGACCAGGGGCGTCGGGACCAGGGCGTGGGCGATGCCTAACTCATCCACCCCCTTGGGGGGACTCATCGCCGCTGCCAGGAGCACCTGGATGGGGCAGCCGATGGCGATGGCGATGGGCAAATCCCCCGTGACTTTGCCTGTAGCAGCAGTGTACGTCCCTCGTCCCTCGATGAGGCGGGCTGCAAAGCGTCGCTCCCCCAGCAGCATCAGCCGGTGGAAAGCGATGTTGCGTCCGAAGTTGGCATCCTCGATGACCGCCACGCCCGCCGTGATGTACCGCCCACCATCGTCCGGGTGGTAGCGGGGGATGGGCAGGTGGGTCAGGTTCACACGTCCCTCAACGACCTCCTGGCAAGGGCCGGAGTCGATCACCGGCGGTGGGGTGGGGTGGGCCAGCGCGCCGGCCATACGGTGGACCAGATCGGGCACCGCGCAATCCAGCGCCGCCGCGAAATGCTCCCGCTGGGCGCACATGCCGGAGACGGCCTGCCAGCCAGGGAAACCGGCCAGCGTGCGGAACAACACCGGCTGCCCGTCGAGCGCGTACGTCACACGTGCCAGTTCCAGGTGCGGGTCAACGGCGCGCTCAATCTCGACCAGTCGCCCGGTCTCACGGGCCCACGTGATGAACTCTTTTGTCTCCATCGCTTGACACCTTCAATAGGTAATAGTACAATATGCTAGCAGATAGTGAAAGGAGACTCAGTATGATGCCAACTCTTCTGACAAAACCAAAGCGAGTCAGGACTACCGTTGACCTGCCACCTGCGCTGCTGGCACGATCCCAGCGATTCGTAGACGAAGGTGTGGCTCGAAGTCGTAACGCTTTGATCACCGCCGCATTGGGATACTTTCTGGACTACCTGGAACGACAGGCGATTGACGATCAATTCGCGGCTATGGCTGATGACGAAGACTACCACGCGTTGAACCTGGTCCTTGCAGAAGAGTTCGCCCCATCCGATTGGGAAGCCTTCGAACTGGGCGAGGCAGGGCGATGAGACGTGGTGATGTCTACGACGCCCGCCTTAGTCCCACCGAGGGCTCAGAGCAGGCAGGAATCCGGCCGGTCATCATCGTCAGCCGTGAAGCAATCAATCGCTATAGTTCGGTCATCGTTGTCGTTCCGGTGACCAAGGCTGCTAACGTCAGGCGAGACTATCCCAGTAATGTCCGCCTGGCCAAGGATGATGGTGGATTGACAGTGGATTCAGTTGCGCTGGGCGGACAGGTGCGGGCTATTGCCAAGAGCCGTCTGCTTCGATGTCGGGGCCATCTCTCTGCGGAGGCCATGCGCCAGGTCAACGAAGCACTCCGTATCACACTCGACCTGTAGTCCGTCTGGTGCGCCAGCGATTGCCGATCCTGGAACTCGGCCTGGGGCAGCCTCTCTGACCCACGCAACAAAAACCCGCGCGTCCACGTGTCCTTTCCCAATCCGTTATTGTCCTGCGATCCGCTGTTCTACCGCCGTTCTACCACCGCTCTCGATGCACACGGGCCTCGTCGTACTGCGTGCGGGGTTTCTTCTCCTCCGCCGGGTGGCCGATGGAGATCAAGTTGAGTGGCGTAACTGTCTCCGGGAGGCCCATCACCTGGCGTACAGCGGCAACCCGATCTTCTCTGGGGTAGACACCCAGCCAGACTGCGCCGAGACCCAAGGCGGTGGCCGCCAGGAGCAGATTCTCGGTGGCGGCGGAGCAATCCTGCACCCAGAAGCGTTCAAATGTGGTCAGGTCGCCACACACGGAGATACACAACGGTGCTTCGAAGAGCATCTTGCCGTGGGGGTGGACCTCGGCCAGACCGTCCAGCGTTTGCCGCTCGGTCACGACGACGAAGCGCCACGGCTTACGGTTTGAGGCTGAGGGGGCCGCCATCGCTGCCTCCAGTAACGTCTTGATGTTCGCCTCGCTGACCGGCTCGGCCGTGTATTTGCGGATGCTGCGCCGGGCAAATATCGTCTTGATCAATTCCTCGCCCATTTTCTCACCTCCGTGTCAACTTGCAAACTTGCAAACTTGCCAACTTGCCAACTTGCCAACTTGCCTACTTGC
>JAUWOI010000093.1 GCA_030612185.1 Anaerolineae bacterium | reverse complement strand
GTCTGCTTGATGCCATACTGGTAGGCCAGGTCCTGCAGTTCGCAGTTCCCTGCCCGTTCACAGGTCATACAATCCAGCGGGTGGTCGGAGAGGATTAACTCCAGCACGAAACGCCGGGCCTCCTCCGCTTTCGGCGAATGTGTCCAAATCTCCATCCCCTCTGTCACCTTAAAAGTGCAGGCCGGCTGCAAAGTCCTCTGCCTTTTCACTTCCACCAGACAGACGCGGCATGCGCCAATGGGCTCCAAGGCTGGATGGTGACACAGAGTGGGAATCTTGATGCCAACCGATGTGGCGGCCTCTAAAACCGTCTGACCGGCCTGAGTCTGGATTTTCTGATCGTTGATGGTGACGTTCACCGTATTCATCGCCCGTTTCGTCTCCTTTTTTTGATCTGGAGGGAACCTCTTCTGGGAGGCTACCCCCGGTAGGGTGCTTGTCACGAATTCCACTCGCCTACTGGGATAGGTTCCTCTGGGACCTGAACACTCTCCCCCGAGACCTTTGCCACGGCGCCGAAGCGCGATGGGCATACATCAAGACAGTTTCCACACTTGATGCACTTGTTTTGGTCAATAACGTGGATCATTTTCTTGCCACCCGATATCGCTTGAGTAGGACAGGCTCTCAAGCAGATGCCACAACCCCGACACTTGTCAGGAAGGATGTAGAAGGAGATGAGGGCCTTACACTTTAGCGCTGGACAGCGATTATCCACAATGTGGGCGCGGAACTCGTCCTCAAAGTAACGCAACGCCGACATTACCGGCCCCGGGGTCAGTTGCCCCAGGGCACACAACGCCCCCGTTTCCATCCCGGCAGCAATCTCGCGGATGGTGTCCAGATCCTCCAACCTGCCCTTTCCCTCGGTGATGCGGGTCAGCACCTCCAGCATACGCTTGCCCCCCATCCGGCAGGGGACGCACTTGCCGCAACTCTCGGCGGCGGCGAAGGTGAGGAAGAACTGGGAGAATTCCACCATACAGGTGTCCTCGTCCACAACAATCATCCCGCCGGAGCCCATCACTGCGCCGAGATCTTTTAGCGAGTCGAAGTCTACTTTGACGCTTAGGTGCTCGGCCGGAATACACCCGCCTAACGGGCCACCCGTCTGCACAGCCTTGAACTTCTTCCCGTTGGGGATTCCACCGCCGATGTCAAAGATGATTTCCTCCAAGGTGATGCCCATCGGCACCTCCACCAGGCCGGTGTTATTCACATTGCCGGTGAGGGCAAAGATGGCTGTGCCCGTAGAGCGCCGTGTGCCGATGCCGGCGAACCAGTCGGCCCCCTTGACGATGATCTGGGGCACATTGGCGTAGGATTTGACGTTGTTGAGATTGGTTGGCTTGTCCCACAAGCCGCGCACGGCTGGGAAGGGTGGACGGGGACGTGGCTCACCGCGTCGCCCCTCGATAGAGGCGAGTAGCGCCGTCTCCTCACCACACACGAAAGCGCCGGCCCCCTCCTTTATGCGTAAGTGGAAGGAAAAGTCGCTACAGAGGATGTGGTCCCCCAGGAGCCCGTACTCCTCGGCCTGGGCGATGGCGGTCTTGAGGCGTCTGATGGCCAGTGGGTATTCGGCCCGGCAGTAAATATATCCATCCTTTGCACCGATGGCGTAGCCGCAGATCGTCATTCCTTCCACCAGGCTGTGGGGGTCGCCCTCGATAACTGAGCGATCCATGAATGCGCCGGGGTCGCCCTCGTCGGCGTTACAGACCACATACTTGACGTCACCGGGGGCACGGGCGGTGAACTCCCACTTCATGCCGGTGAGGAAGCCAGCCCCTCCCCTCCCCCGGAGGCCCGATCTCTTCACCTCATCAATGACCTCATCAGTCGTCATCTCGGTGAGAGCCTTAGCCAGGGCGGCGTAGCCGTCGTGTGCAACGTACTCCCCGATGATCTCCGGGTCAATGAAGCCGCAGTTGTGCAGGACAAGACGCCGTTGCGAACCGAAAAAGGGTATCTCTCCCCAGGCCGGAATGCCTTCATACGAGTTTTCACCAATCACTGCCAAGGCCAGATCGGGACGGGGATCGTCTCTTATTACGTAATCGTTGATCAGTTCCAGGGCTGTTTGGGGTGTGACATTCTTGTAACTAACGCGCGGACGGTCCGGCTTGACGATGTCCACCAGCGGTTCACTGCTGCACATGCCGATGCATCCCACGGCAGTTACGTCTGCCTCTACATCGTGTTTGGCCAGTTCGTCGAGAATGGCTTGTAGCACTTCACCGGCCCCGGCGGCGATACCGCAGGTCCCCATACCGACGATGATTCTGGTGGTCACCTCATCGCGGCTCTCAATGGCTCTGCGTGCTTCCTCCCGGAAGCCTCTCAAGTCTTCTATGGTCTCTAGTTTTGGCATTTGCAATAACTCCCTTCCGACGAAGATTAGATGACACTAATCGAGGTTCTCAATGAGGCTCAACGTCTTTTCCGGCGTCAGCCGCCCCGCCACCCGGTCGTCAACTATGGCCGTAGGCGCCAGGGCGCAGGAGCCAATGCAGTAGACCACTTCGTAGGTACACTTGAGGTCGGGAGTCGTCTCGCCCGCCTTTATCCCCAATCCCCGCTCCACGGCCTCGATTATCCGGCCAGCCCCGCGCACGTGGCAGGCGGTGCCGTCGCATTGCTGGATGATGTGACGGCCGCGGGGGGTCAGGTGGAACTGGGAATAAAAGGTCGCCACGCCATAGACCTTGCTTAACGCTACCCCAAGCCTGTCAGCGACCAGCCGTAATACTTCCGACGGCAAATAGCCATACACCCCCTGTGCCCTTTGCAGAACGGGGATCAAACCTCCCTTTCCCTCTCCTGCTTCCTCGACAATCTGATCAAGTTTGGTGAGATCAAAGTTTTCTTCCACGAAAAGATGCCTCCTTGTTTCGATGAAGTATGCAAGCACCCGTTGGCCCATTCAGCCCGCTCGGGATTGTCATAGCCCGCAGCGAGGGTATACTTACCTGACGTAAGTCCAAATTATAATGCACCCGGCATCCTCTGTCAACAGATACGCGGCAGTTGTTCCCCCACCAGCATGTCAAGGATGCGACGAGCGCCCAGCGCGGTGCGCAGCACGACGCGGCCCGCATGCTCCGCCATCACCTGTCCGATGATCGCTGCCTCCCGCCCGTACTCGTGGGCGCGCATGGTAGCCAGCACAGCGTCGGCTGCCGCAGGGGCGACGAAGGCCACCAATTTCCCCTCATTGGCCACGTACAGCGGATCGAGACCCAGTAATTCGCAGGCGGCGCGTACCGCATCTCGCACGGGAACGGCATGCTCCTCAATCGCGATGCCCACTCCCGATTTGCCGGCTACTTCATTCAGCGTCGTAGCCAGGCCACCCCGCGTGGGATCGCGCAGGCAATGGATGGCCTTCGGAGAGGAGAGAGAGGAGAAAGCGTCCAGCATGGCGGCCACCAGGCCGTTGAGCGGCGCACAGTCGCTCGCCAGCGGCGAATCAAAGCGCAGCCCCTCCCGCTGGCTCATGATGGTCATGCCGTGGTCGCCGACGGTGCCGCTGAGAATGACCACGTCGCCGGGCCGGGCCCGGTCGCCGCTGATCTCTACGCCCACAGGCACCACGCCGACCCCCGCCGTGTTGATGAAAAGTTTGTCGGCCTTGCCGTGATCCACCACCTTTGTGTCCCCGGTCACGATCTGCACGCCCGCATCCTGGGCGGCGGCGGCCATAGAAGCGACCACTCGCTCCAGGTCGGCCAGTTTCAGCCCCTCTTCGAGGATGAACCCGGCGCTGAGGTAGAGCGGCGTGGCCCCGCTCATCGCCAGGTCGTTGACTGTGCCACACACGGCCAACTTGCCGATGTCACCGCCAGGGAAGAAAATGGGGCTGACGACGTAAGAATCGGTGGTGAAGGCAAGGCGAAAGTCTGCAAGTCTGCAAGTAGGCAAATCGCCCACCGGCCCACTTGCCCACTTGCCCACTTGTACCACCGCCGCGTCGTCCATCCGAGCCAGAATGGGGTTGTCGAAATACTTTAGGAACAGATGCTCCACCAGTTCGTGGCTCAGTTGGCCGCCGGAGCCGTGGACGAGCAGGATCTTATCAAACATAGGCTCCTCCGTATCGATACCACGCGGCGCAGGCGCCCTCAGCGGAGACCATGCAAGGGCCAATAGGATGGGCCGGGGTGCAGACGCGGTGAAATAGGGGGCAGTCAGGCGGCTCCACGGTGCCCCGCAGTACGTCGCCGCAGCGGCAACCTTTGTGTTCGCGGGTCGGGCCGGGATCCACAGGGAAGGCGAGCGCGGCGTCGAAACGAGCATATTCGGTGCGCAACGCCAACCCGCTGGCGGGCACGCGGCTCAGCCCCCGCCAGTCCGCTTCGCCCACCTCAAACACACGCTGCATGATGCCCAAGGCCGTGCGATTCCCCTCCGGGCGGACGCCACGGGAATAGGCGTTGACCACCGCTGGCTGGTCGTCCTCGGCCATCTCCACCAGCGCGGCCACGGCACGCAGGATATCCAGCGGTTCGAAGCCGGCCACAGCGCAGGGGACGGAATAGTCTCGCGGGAGGAACTCCCAGGCGTCGCTGCCGATGATGACGGTCACGTGGCCGGGGCCAATGATGCCGGAAAGCCGCACTTCCCCTTCGTCGAGGATGGCGCGGGTGGCTGGCGGGGTCAACTTATGCAGCGAAAGGACGTAGAAGTTGTCCAGGCTCCTCGCCTCCGCCTCCAGCACAGACGCCGCCACAGTGGGCGCGGTGGTCTCGAAGCCAATGCCGAGGAAGATGACTGCTCGTTCGGGATGATCGCGGGCGATCTGCAGCGCGTCCAGCGTGGAGTAGACGACCCGCACGTCGGCCCCTTCAGCCTTGGCAGTTTGCAGAGAACCACGGCTGCCCGGCACCCTGAGCATGTCGCCGAAGGTAGCCATGATCACGCCGGGCAGTTTGGCCAAAGCGACAGCGTGGTCCAGGTCCCCGTTGGCAGTGACGCAGACGGGGCAACCAGGGCCGGAGCGCAGTTCCACCGTGGGCGGGAGCATCTGCCGCAGGCCGTGGCGGAAGATGGCGTGGGTGTGCCCGCCGCAGAATTCCATGAAACACACGGGCTGGGTCGAGCGCGCCCGGATACTCGCCAACAGGCTTCGCGCCAACTGTGGATCGCGGAACTCGTCAATGTACTTCATCTCAGAATTGCGAATTGCGGACATCATCTCCAGTCCGTCATTCGCCATCCGCCATTCGCCATTCGTTATTCGTCATTCGTCATTCATCTCGTCGGGATAGAACTCGGCCAGTTCCTCAAAGAGCCGCAACGTCTCCTGCGCCTCCTCCTCATCCAGCACGCCGATGGCGAAGCCAGTGTGTATCAGCACGTAGTTGCCCACCTGCGCCTCGGGCGTGAGCGCCAGGCTGACGGTGCGCTCCACCCCGCCGATCTCGGCGCGGGCGGTGGTTCCTTCGATAGATTTAATCAACGTCGGTATGGCTAGACACATGAGATTTTATCCGTACCCTCCGTGTGCGCCTCATTTTCCTCCTGCGGGTAATCCACCCTTTCCTCCGCTGTCGCCCTTCGGCCTGCTTCGGAACCGACTGTTTCGTAGAGATGTTCTCGCTCCAGTTCCTGCTTCAGTACGTGCCGTTCTGCCGGTGTCCAGCGCCGCACGGCAGCCAGCACATCGGGCAAGGTCAGTGGCGGGGGTGGTGGAGGCAAAGCCGCGGGCCGGGTTTTGCGCACTTCTGAATCTTCGGGCAGTTCCAGCAGCCGCTCCTCCAGCCTCCGCCAGAGCGTTTCGTAACGCGCCCGCTCCCCTGCCTGCCGGGCCATCCCGGCCACCCGGTCCAACTCATCCAGGATGTGCCCCGCCGCCTCCACCGCCACCCACAGGCGGAGGGCCTCTTCGTAAATGAGACGAGACAGAAAGTTCAGGTCGGCTTCGATGACCCGTAGTTCAGCCGCCAGTGTTTTTTTCAGCCTGTTACGATACTGTCTGGGGTGGGTGGTGATCATCTGCTGCCAACGTTGGTTCAACTCGTCAAATCGCCGCTGAAGTTGTTCCGCCTCAACAGACTCCAGGCCCAACTGGGGGAGTAGGACTTTTAGCTCCTGTTGAAAGCCCAGAGGGCTACTGACGTCCTCCATGCCGTCTTTCAGACACTCTTCGTAGAACCACAAGGTCATTTTGATTTTCTTCAAGATTTCTGCTTGACTCATATTGTATGTATTTCCCACTCAAGGGTGCACCCAGGCCAGTCCACGATCCGGCCAGCGCCTTCTGCCTGGTAGATGCGCTTGACGTATCCATACGAGACGCCGGTGATGCACGTCAGAATCCGCGACTGATCCCGCGAGACCACCGTCAGGATGTGAGCCTTACTGTTGTAAAAACCGACCCGCATCCGGCCGTGGTGTTTGAACCAGAAGATGTGCCCCTCTGTGGATACAAGTATACCAGAAGAACCGCTTTTCCTCAATCGGCGGCGAAATGCGCGATCACTGCCTGCCCCAGCGAGATGCCGCCGTCGTTGCACGGCACCTGCCGGTGTAAAAGGACGCGCAGGCCCACCCCCTGCAATCGCGGCACGACCAGTGCAAGAAGCAGCCGGTTCTGGAAGCAACCGCCGCTCAGCGCCACCGTCCGTAGCCCCGTCTCCTGGGCGATCCGCTCACACACTGTCCGCATTATCTCCGCCACAGTGACGTGGAAGCGATAAGCCATCTTCCCGACAACCACCCCGCCTCGCCGGTCGGCAAGCAGCGCCTCGAATAGGGGGCGCAGACGGATCACCATCCCATCCTCGCCTTCCTCCACGCCGAACGGATAATCATTTGGGATTTGGGATTTGGGATTTGGGATTTGGGCTGTCATCTCCAACTCTATAGCCGCCTGTGCCTCGTAGGTGATGCGCTCCCGTATCCCCAATAGCGCCGACACCGCGTCGAACAACCGGCCACCGGCCGACGTCTGCGGGCAGTTGATCCCCTGGTCAATCTGCTGTTGAATAATGCGCAATTCTTCCTCCCCTGCGCAGCCCCCACCCCCGGCGCAGCCCCCAACCCTGGGGGAGGGGAGTCCTTCCCCCCCAAAGTGGGGGGGGATTGAGGGGGGGGCGCCGGTGAGCGCATAGAGGTAGCCGGTGGCCAGGCGGTAGGGATTGCGGATAGCCGCTTCGCCTCCGGGAATCGGCAGATATTCCAGATGGGCCGCCCGCCGGAAGCCACGGTAGTCGGCCACCAGGAACTCACCACCCCAGATGTGCCCGTCGCTGCCGTAGCCCGTACCATCCCAGGCTACGCCGATGACCGGGCCGTCGTCGGGCGACCAGTTGTTGTCGGCCAGGCAACTGGCGATGTGGGCGTGGTGGTGTTGGATGGAGATTGGAGATTGGAGAATGGAGATTTGAGATTGTGCGTATTTGGTGGAGAGGTACTCCGGGTGCATGTCGTAGGCGATAGTCTCCGGCTCAATGCGGAACAGCCGTTTGTAGAGTTCGATGGTGGTCTCGAAATGGGTCAGCGTCTCCAGGTTCTCCATGTCGCCGATGTGTTGGCTGAGGAAAGCGTATTCGTCCCTGGTGACGCAGAAAGTATTCTTGAGTTCCGCCCCGCAGGCCAGGATCTGCCCGACCTTGAACGGCAGTTTCACGGGAAAGGGGGCGTAACCCCGCGAGCGACGGATCGGCTGGGGCAAAGAAACCAGGTTTTTCGGAAAAACCCTGGTTTCTCCCCCCAATTGAGACGTGAAACGTGAAACGCGTGGGACGAACCACACGCTGTCGTCGTAGCGAGCGTAAATGTCGCGGTCGTGCAACAAGAAATAATCGGCCAGGTGGGCCAGGCGGCGCAGCGCCTCGTCGTTGTCGCGAGCGATGGGCTCCTCAGATAGGTTCCCGCTGGTCATCACCAATGGCCGGCCCACGTCTCGCAGCAGTACGTGGTGCAGCGGTGTGTAGGGGAGCATAACCCCCAGGTAGTTGTTGCGCGGAGCCACCAAGCGAGAGACGCTCGAATCGGGCTTCCACGGTAGGAGCACGATGGGGCATTGTGGCGAGGTCAGCAGCCGTTCCTCTTCCTCCGAAATCCAGCAGTGCTGCCTGATCTCCTCTAGCGTGGCCATCATCACTGCCAGCGGCTTGGCCGGGCGGCCTTTGCGCTCTCGCAGTGTGCGCACGGCCGCTTCGTTAGTAGCGTCGCAGGCCAGGTGGAAGCCGCCCAGTCCCTTGATAGCGAGATTGGCCCCCGCTTGCAACAGGCGTGCAGCGTGGGCGACGACATCATGCGAATTGCGAATTGCGAATTGCGAATTGCGAAGGTTAGAATCTGAAATCTGAGACTCGGAATTTGACACCAGCCAGACCTGCGGGCCGCAGACCGGGCAGGCGTTGGGCTGGGCGTGAAATCGCCGGTCGAGCGGGTCGTCGTACTCTGCCTGGCACTGCGGACACATGACAAAGTCCCGCATGGTGGTCAGTGGGCGGTCGTAGGGGATATCGGCGATGATGGTAAAGCGCGGGCCACAGTTGGTGCAGTTGGTGAAAGGGTAACGATAGCGACGATCAGCCGGATCCAGTAACTCCTGCAGGCAATCGGGGCAGGTGGCAATGTCGGGGGAGATGAGTTGATAGCGCCCCTCCTGGGCCACGCTGTGGCGGATCTCGAAGGTTGTGTAGCCGGTCGGCGGGACATCAGCAACTTCAATGCCTTCGATACGCGCCAGCGGCGGGGTTTTCTCTTCCAGGTCGCGCACGAACGTCGCCAGCGCGGCTGCTGGGCCCTCGACCTCGATCTCCACCCCGCCGGAGTGGTTGAGTACCCAGCCGGTCAGTCCATGTTCGTGCGCCAAACGGTAGATGAAGGGCCGGAAGCCGACCCCCTGCACTACGCCGCGCACGCTGATCGCCTTCCGCATCAACCCGCCTGACACCTCTCAACTATCCGCTCCGCCCACTCCGGCACCCCCTCCCCCGTTTTGCAGGACACGGGGAAGAAGGCGACGTCGGGATTCAACGCCTTGACGCCACGACGGAAGTAGTCCATGTCGAATTCCAAAAGGGGCAACAGATCCATCTTGTTAAGCACCAACACGTCCACCGCGCTGAACATACCCGGATATTTGTATGGCTTGTCGTCCCCTTCGGGTGTGCTGGCGATCATGACTTTGAGATGTTCTCCCAGGGCAAAGCCGGTGGGGCAGATGAGATTGCCGACGTTCTCAATGAGCAGCAGGTCGGTCTCGTCCAGCGGCAGCCTGGGCAAGGCGACGCGCACCATGTTGGCGTCCAGGTGACAAGCCCCGCCGGTATTGATCTGCACCGCCGGGATGCCCAGGCGGGCGATGCGGTCGGCGTCAATGGTTGAGGCGACGTCGCCGTCAATCATGCCGATGCGCAGCCGGTCTCGCAGCGCTTCGATGGTGCGCTCAATGAGACTCGTCTTCCCCGCGCCCGGCGCGGCCATGATGTTAAGCACGAAGATGCCTTTCTCGTCAAACAGCCGCCGGTTTTCATGCGCGATCTGCTCGTTGGCGCTTAGGATATTTTTGACAATTTCGACTTTCAAAATGTGCCTCCTGCCCCCTCACTCCACTTCGATGCTATCCATATAAAACTCCCGCCCGGCGATGATCTCGCCGCCCCATTCCTGACAGGCGGGACAGGCCCAGTTGCCATCCTGCAGCGCGAATTCGTGGCCGCAGGCGCGGCAGCGGAAGCGGGCCGGCATGCGCTCGAACACCAGTTGCGCTCCCTCAGCCAGTGTGTCCTTGCTGACGAAATCGAAGTAGAATTGTATGCTCTCGTCCATGATGCCCGACAACTCGCCGATGACCAGGTTGATGCACGTGATGCGCTGAGCGCTCGCCCGCTCGGCATACTCCAAGGCCATATTGAGCATACTCTGGGTGACGGCCAGTTCGTGCACTACTGCTCTCCCGTCTCCAACTTGGCCAGTACCGCTTCTACGGCGCGAGGGATGACTGCCGTAACCACGGATGTACAACTTTCACCGAAGGTCACGTCATCCCACTGACAGTGCGTCGCCATCTCCCGCATGACGTAGATGCCCGCCCCATCATCGGTCAGGATTGGGTTGCCCAGACCAAGCACCAGTGTCTTCAAAGCCCTCCTTCTGCCTGAAGAAACGTCCTCTCAAAAATGTAGATTGGTAAATTGGTAATTTGGCAGATTGGTCTCCTCGACCAATCTACCAGCTACCAACCTACCAATCTACCAGCCACTCGACGAACTGCGTCAGCCGCCTTATCGTGTTTCTATCCTCATCGGTGATGTGATGATAGGCCAGCGCGCCGCGTAGCGCTGAGACGCAACGTTTGCTAACGCATCTGCTTCAGCGCCAGTTCAGCGGCATTCACCAGCGGGTAAGCGATGGGAGAGGCGGTGAGTGCAGGGTGCGTGCCTACCTGGAAAGTTGCGATTTCGTCGGCCGTTGCTCCGGCTGCGATGGCAGCCGCGATGACGTTCACGAACTCGCCCACGCTGTCGCCGCCGGAGACCTGGCCGCCGATGAGCCTGCACGACCACTTATGAAAGACCAGGTCCACCCGCATCTTGGCCGCGCCGGGCATGCCGCCGGGGTGCCTGTTGACGGTCTCCGCCGTACCCACGACGACGTCGAGGCCTGCGTCGCGGGCTGTCTTGGCGCGCATCCCGGCCATTCCCAACGACAGGTTGCCGACTTTAGTGGAGAACACGCCGATAGCCCCCACGTTCTCGCGCCTCAACTCACCGAAGTTGGCACCCGCGATGCGTGCTTCAGTTGTGGCAATGGAGGCCAGACGCAGAGCGGACGGCCTGTTGGTGATGAAGTCTGTCTTTTCCGCGCAGTCCCCCACGGCGAAGATGCTATCGTCGCTGGTTCGCATGTAGCGATCCACCCAGACGCTCCGCCGCTCCCCGATCCTCAGCCCGGCATCTTGGGCCAGTTTCGTATTGGGCCGCACCCCAATCCCGAAGATCACTACGTCCGCCTTCACTTCCTCGCCGCTGTCGAGCAACACACGTTCGGCCTTCCCGTCCCCCAGGATGGCCTGTGCTTTGTTGTTCGTTATCACCTTGATGCCGCGTTCGGCGAGTACCTCCTCCATACGCACGCAGACGTGCTCATCGAAGACCAGGAAGAGGCAGTGAGGAAGCATCTCGACCACAGTGACGTTCAGGTCTTGTTTCTTGCACTCATCGGCCATCTCCAACCCGATGAAGCCCCCACCGATGACAACCACGTCCTTGGCTTTGTTCAGGGCCTCCATCAGGCCATTTAGGTACGGGACG
>JAUWOI010000151.1 GCA_030612185.1 Anaerolineae bacterium | reverse complement strand
CCTGTGAACTCATCGGCCCGCTGTTCCTGCAAGGCGACCCCGCCACTGGCTACGACGTGGACGTGACCACCGGCTGGGCGCGGGTGTCGGAGTGCCCCGGCCTGGGAGTGAAACTGCGATGATAAACTGGCAAGCAGTCGGAGACGAAGCGGCGCGGATTCTGAGCCGCTACTTGCAAATTGACACCACCAACCCGCCCGGAAACGAGCGCCAGGCGGCCGAGTTCCTGGCGACGTTGCTGCGCGAACGTGGCCTGGAACCCACACTATCCGCATCCGCCCCAGGGCGGGCCAACCTGCTGACACGACTGCCGGGCGATGGCAGCGCGGGTGCGATCATCTTGCTGCATCACATGGACGTGGTGTCCGCCGACCCTGCCCGCTGGTCGTGCGCTCCCTTCGGTGGCGAGATACGGGATGGCTACGTCTGGGGACGAGGGGCCATTGACATGAAGGGCGTTGGGGTGATGCATCTGTTGGCCCTGGACCTGCTGCGACGCAGCGACGCCCCTCGCAAGCGGGATCTTATCTACCTCGCTGTGGCCGACGAGGAGATGGGCAGCACCCACGGCGCGCAGCGGATGCTGGCTCATCACTGGCCCGAGATCGAGGCCGAGTACGTGTGGGACGAGGGCGGTTTCGGTCTGCGGGATTTCTTTGGCCCTGGTGTAGTCTTCGCCGTGGCCGTGGCCGAGAAGCAGGCGCTGTGGCTGCGGTTGGTGGCCGAGGGAGAGCCGGGACATAGTGGAATGCCCCACGCCAACAACGCCAACGACACCCTCGTGCATGCCCTGGCCCGGGTGCTGGACTACGAGACTCCTCTGCATCTACACAAAGTCACACGGGCCATGTTCGCCCGGCTCGCCCAGGTGCAACCTTTCCCCCAGTCCCTACTCTTGCGTCACCTGGACAATCCACTGGCCTTCGCCCTGGCGCGGAAATCGCTTACCGCCGCGCCCTCAGTCAACGCCATCCTGCGCAACACCCTCAGCCTTACCGTCCTGCGCGCCGGGGGCAAGGAGAACGTCATCCCCGAGCAAGCCGAGGCAGTGCTCGACGTGCGGTTGTTGCCCGGTGAAGATCCCGATGGCTTCATAGGGAAACTCAAGACGGTCATCGCCGACGAGCGAGTGCAGGTGGAGGTTATCCAATACCCGGAGCCTACCACGATCTCTACCTACGACAGCACGCTGTTCCGAGCCATCGCGGACGTGACGGCCCGCCTGGTGCCGGGCAGCATCACCGTGCCTATGCTCACGCCGGGGGCCACCGACTCCTGTTTCTTCCGGCGCAAGGGGATCAGCACCTACGGCTTGTTCCCTGCAATCATCACACCCAAGGAATTGGCCGGTTTCCACGGCATTGACGAGCGTATCTCTCTGGAAAACCTGCAACTGGGCACACGCATCATCTACGAGGTGCTGAGCGAGGTGTTATGACTATCTATCTAGATATCTCCGCCGCCGTTCACCACCGCGCTGGGCTGGGGCGATATGCCGAAAGCCTGACCCGCGCCCTGGTCGCCGCCCATCCGGACCGCTATGCCCTGTTCTACAACCGGGAGCGGGGTATAGAACCACTGGCGGGGCTGGGGCATCTGCTCACCCAGACCGTCGCCCTGGGCTACAAGCCGTGGCGTTTGCTGGTCTGGCTGGGACAATTGGCCCGCCTCGGTTTCGACACTCTGGTGCCCGACGCCAAACTCTTCCACGCTACCGAACACCTCCTGCTGCCACTGCACTCCGTCCCCACCATCCTCACCGTGCACGATCTCATCTTCCGGCATCTGCCGGCTCATCACAAGCCCCTCAACCGCTGGTACCTGAACCTGACTATGCCTCTCTACTGCCGTCGTGCCACTCACGTCATCGCTGTCTCTGAGTGTACCCAGCGTGACCTGGTCGCCGCCTACAGCCTCCCGCCGGAGAAGGTCACGGTCGTTCACGAGGCGGCCGCCCCCCGCTTCCGGCCGCAACCGCCAGATATAGTGGCCGCCGTGCGGGCGCGGTACCACCTGCCGGACCGCTACCTGCTCTTCGTCGGCACCATCGAGCCACGCAAGAACCTGACCCGGCTGCTGAGTGGTTTTGAGGCCATCCACGCCGACGGGCTGACCGACGGGCTGGTGATCGTGGGTAAACGAGGTTGGCTGTACGACGATTTCTTCAGCCGGCTGGAGCAATCGCCAGCGCGAGCAGCCGTCATACTCCCTGGCTACGTGCCGGACGAGGATCTGCCGGCTATCTATGCCGGGGCGCAGGTGCTGGTCCTCCCCAGCCTCTACGAGGGCTTCGGCCTGCCGGTGCTGGAGGCGATGGCCTGTGGCACACCGGTGACGTGTAGCGACACATCCTCTTTGCCCGAAATCGCGGGAGACGCCGCTTTGCATTTTGACCCTGATAGTGTAGAATCTCTCACCGACGCCCTGCGCCATCTGTTGAGCGGCACTGACTTGCGCGCTGCCCTGCGACAGCGTGGCTCCGAGCAAGCATCCAAGTTCTCGTGGGAGCGAGTGGCTGATGAGACAGAGGCCGTCTACGACGCCGTGCTGAAGGACAAAATAGAACACGGGATTTAGTGCCAACTCGCGGAGGAGACGACAAGAGAAATGTCTATACGACGCCCATTGACCTCACGCTGTTCCCGTCCTCAGACAAAGACATTGTTGGCTGTTGTCATCGTCGCTGCTGTGTTGCGCCTGAGTCTGGCAATTTCACTGGCCGACCAACCTGAGAGATACTTTCAATCGGATGCCTACGGCTACGAATATCTTGCCAACAACATACTACGCTTTCACATCTTCACTGGCTCTCAAGCCCCTCCGTTGGAACCTGACACGTTTCGAACTCCCCTGTACCCTCTGCTCATGGCAGCGATTTATGCCGTTTTTGGACACCGGCCATTTATGGTCGTACTGGCACAGTGCGGGGCCAGCATGATAAGCCTCTGGCTGGTCTTCCGCCTGGCCGACCAGATGTTTGGATGGAGCGCGGCGTTGCTTGCCGCACTGTGGATGGCACTCGGCCTGGGACAGGTGATTCACGCCAGCCTAATTCTGACCGAGACAGTATTCATGACGCTGCTGCTTTCGACCGTTTGGTGTGCTTGGCAGCTTCTCAACGATACAACTCGCAGGACAAAACTTACCTACGCAGTTCTGACAGGTGTGACTGCTGGCCTCACAGCGCTGTGCAGGCCCATGGCAATCTACCTGCCGGTTGTCATAGCGTTTGTCGTAGGCGTATTCTGGCTGGAGCGAGAACGCTCCCTCCGCACCATCTGGCAGCGCGTCTATCAGGTGGTGGTGATCGCACTTTTGCTCGCCACGACGCTATCGCCGTGGCTGATCCGCAACGTCATCCTGTTCCACTCCCCTCAACTATCCACGATCCAAGGATATAATCTGCTGTTCTTCAACGCTGGCTACTTGCGCGCCAGACTGAAAAGCGTCACCTGGGAAGAGTCATACGCACAAATTCAAGCAGAAGTCCAAACTGAGATCGGAGACCAGCACTTGAATCCGCTAGAATTGGCAAGCTACTACCAGCAAAAGGCTATCCAAGAGATTGCAGACCATCCAGTTGCCTACGCCCGCGTGCATCTGGCAGGCATCTTTTGGCAATTCACGCTGCCGAACACAAATTTCCTGGCAAATATGCTTGGCATCCTTGATCGCTCGACCGGGATCATCGCCAACCTGCGCACGCGAGACGTGTCAGCCAGCCTGCAAGTATTACGGGAATTTTGGTACGAATACATGCATGGATCGCCTGCACAACTAATATTCATCCTAGCAGTCTGTCGGAGAGAGATTCGGCGTTCCATCTTCGGCCCATTTTTGAGGTCCAAGTGATGCTCTGAGCCTTGTTATTAGCCACATACAGGCCCGGACAAGGCGTTTTCGCTCAAAAATCGCATTCTCTGACAGGTTGTAGGCCCAATAATGGGCAAAATTGGAGCGTTTTTGCAGAACAAATGTTCACTCCGACAGCCTGCTAGCACTCGTATCAGAAGTGCTTATCCTGGGATGCACCTATCTGGGCGCTTTCCTGAGAATAATCACCTGCATACGCGAGAAAAAGTGGACGGCACTCGCAATGCTCCTGGGACTGATCGGCTATTTTGCAATCGTTACCGGGCCGGTTGGATACGGTCGCTACCGGCTACCTGTGATGCCCTTTCTATGCACCCTGGCCGGGATCGGCTGGGCATGGGGGCTTTCCCATTTCAGACGTCAAGAACACATCAATAAGGCAGCCACTTTATGACAAATGACCCAATCATCATCGTTGGAGCAGGCCCAGCCGGCCTGACAGCTACCTACGAACTGATGAAGGCTGGCTACCAGTCGATTCTGTTTGAAAAGTGCCGCATTGTGGGTGGAATCTCACGCACCGAAAGCTATCGCGGACTACTTCGATATGGGTGGACATCGCTTCTTCACCAAAATTGACGAGGTAAGCGCCATTTGGCACAAAGTTATGGGAAAGGATTTTCTTAAGCGACCGAGGCTTTCGCGGATTTACTACGACAGCAAGTTCTTCTTCTATCCACTGCGTCCTCTTAACGCATTCGTGAATCTTGGACCGGTTGAATCCATCTTGATTGTCATGAGCTACATCAAGATGCAGGCCTTTCCCTACCCGCAGGAAGATACCTTCGATCAATGGGTATCGAACCGTTTCGGCAAACGTCTGTACCGCCTCTTCTTCAAGACCTACACGGAAAAAGTCTGGGGCATTCCAGGCTCCGAAATCAGCGCCGAATGGGCTGCGCAACGCATTCGAGGGCTCTCGCTGCCCTCTGCCGTGCGTAACGCGCTTCTAAAACCCAGGGGACAAACTATCACGACTCTCATCGAAGAATTTGAGTATCCGCGAACGGGGCCAGGCGCGCTGTGGAACCGGGTCAAGGATATACTAGCCGAGAACGGGATTTCCACTTTAACAAACACCAAAGTGGTACACGTGCATCACGACGGGCCACGTTTCACAGCGGTCACGGTCGAAGATGGGGAAGGCCGACATCAAGTCGCGGGTGCGCACCTGATCTCCTCAATACCTCTGAGAGACCTGATCCTGCGCCTGGACCCTCCGGCTCCTCCAGACGTACAAGCCGCTGCCGCCACGCTCAGCTACCGCGACTTTGTCACTGTCGCATTGATCGTCAACCAGCCAACTCTCTTTCCAGACAATTGGATTTACATCCACAGCCCAGAGGTCAAAGTTGGGCGTATCCAGAACTTTAAAAACTGGAGCCCACACATGGTTCCCAACCTGTCAAAAACCAGCCTGGGATTGGAGTACTTTTGCAACGTTGGAGACGACATTTGGAACATGCCCACGGAGGATCTGATCGAACTAGGCAAACGAGAACTGGAACAGATTGGACTGGCCCATGCTGCCGATGTCGAAGATGGCACCGTGTTCCGCCAACCCAAGACTTACCCTGTCTATACTGGCGATTACAGAGCGCACCTGCGCCTGATCAAGAACTGTCTCGATTCGTTCGATAATCTGCAGACCATCGGACGCAACGGCTTGCACAGGTACAACAACCAGGACCACTCTATGCTAACAGGCATTCTGGCAGCCAGAAATGTCCAGGGTGAAAATCACGACGTGTGGCAAGTCAACGTGGAGCCGACTTATCTCGAAGAAGAGGCACGGGTCTCGCAGCCATAACAAATACCGTGAGCATCGGTATGTTACGCCTCTCTGTAGCTAGTATCCTAGACACTGACTATGAACATCCTCCACATCTACAAAGACTATTTCCCCATCCTCGGCGGCATCGAAAACCACGTCAAAGTGCTGGCCGAAGCCCAGGCCGCAGCCGGACATCAAGTCATCGTGCTGGTCTGCGACCCCGGCCCACGCACTCGCGTAGAAACTCTCAATGGAGTGAAAATCATCAAAGCCGGGCGGCTGGCAACGGCCGCTTCTATGCCCCTCAGCCTGAGCCAGCCGATCACCCTGGCCCGCCTCCACCCCGACGTGGCCCACATCCAATCCCCCTACCCTCTGGGGGAGGCGGTCAACTGGCTCCTGGGCAGGGCACGGGCTACCGTCATATCATACCAAAGCGACGTGATTCGCCAGAAGAGATTGCTGCGGCTCTACGGCCCGATCTTGCGCCGCGTCCTGCGTGCATCCGATGTCATCATCGCCAGCACCCCCCGCTACATCGAGACCTCCCCCTGGCTGCAGTCCGTGCGGGAGAAATGTGTCGTCGTTCCCCTGGGGGTAGACCACTGCCGCTTCACCCCGCCTCCCGACATCTTTGATGGCCCACCCACCCTGCTTTTCGTGGGGAAACTCCGCTACTACAAGGGCCTGGACACACTCCTGCACGCGCTGATAGACCTTCCCGATGTGCGTCTCAACATCGTGGGCGACGGGCCAATGCGCCATCCCTGGGAAACGCTGGCGGCAGAGATAGGCATCGCCGACCGCGTCCACTTCCTCGGTGAGGCGGACAACGCCGACCTCCCCAAACAGTATCATCAGGCTCACGTCTTCGTTCTCCCCGCCAACGCCCGCGCCGAGGCCTTTGGTATGGTCCTCCAGGAAGCGATGGCCTCCGGTCTTCCCTGCATCACCACCGAGTTGGGCACCGGCACCTCCTGGGTCGTCCAGGATGGCGTCACCGGCCTGGTAGTGCCCCCTCGAGATCCCCAATCGCTAGCTGATGCTATCCGTGATCTGCTAGACGATTCCCAGCGCAAAGTGGAGATGGGTCTCGCCGCCCGCGCGCGTGTGGAGGCAGAGTTCACCCTGGAGCAGATGGTCGCCCGCGTGCAGGCGGTGTATGAAGGCGTACTGGCCGCTTGATTTTTCAGGCGTTTAGTGTAAGATACATTAGAGGGATAAAATGAGAATTCTCATAACCGGCGGTGCTGGCTTCATCGGTTCCAACCTGGTGGACGTCCTGACGGAGCAGGGCCACGAGGTCACTGTCATAGACAACCTTTCCGTGGGCAAGATCGCCAACATCGAACACCACCTGGAGAGCGAGCACTTTCGCTTCGTCAACGATACCATTCTCAACGTCGCCACGCTGGAACGCCTCGTCCGCCAGGCTGACCTGATTTACCACCTGGCGGCGGTCGTCGGCCCCAAATACGTCGTCGAGGACCCCCTGGGCACTATCATCACCAACGTGCGCGGCACGGAGAACGTGCTGGAATTGGCCTCCAAGTACTGGGTCAGGACCGTCATCGTCTCCAGTTCCGAAGTCTACGGCAAGTCCACCGCCGTGCCGCTCAGCGAGGACGACGACCGCATCCTCGGCCCGACTACCGTGGGCCGCTGGTCATACTCCGACGCCAAAGCGATTGACGAGTACTTCGCCTTGGCCTACGCTAAAAAGGGGCTGCCCGTCGCCGTCGTGCGTTACTTCAACGCCTACGGCCCCAGGCTCGACCCTCGTGGCTATGGCAGCGTCATCGCCAAGTTTATCACGCAGGCACTGCGCGGCGAACCGCTCACCGTCTACGACGACGGACGGCAGAGCCGCTGCTTTACCTATGTCGCCGACACTATCAAAGGCACGATCCTGGCAGCGACGATCAAGGAAGCAGCGGGCCAGATATTCAACATTGGTTCCAACCGCGAGACGACCATCCTCGAACTGACTACTTTGATCCGGCAACTGACGGATGCAGCATCGGAAATCGTCCACGTGTCCTACGAGACCGCCTACGGCCCGGCTTTCGAGGACCCCCGCCGCCGCGTGCCCGATGTGACCCGCGCACGCGCGGTGCTTGGCTTCGAGGCGCAGACACCTCTTGAAGAAGGATTGCGCCATACGCTGGAATGGTTTCGAGGAGTGGCAATATGAATAGTATGGTAAAAGAGATAAACTCAACCAAACTCAGCACGTTCTGTGACAAGGTCCTGGAAATCGGCTGGCTCCTGGCGGTGACTATCACCCCACTCTTTTTCAACGTTTATTCCAGTCGGGTCTTTGAGCCAGACAAGTTGACCGCCCTGCGCACTGTCGCCGTCATCATGGCCGCTGTATGGCTAGTCAGGTACATTGAGGAGCGAGCCAGCAGCCGGCACGAGACTGGGTTCTCCTGGCGCACGCCGTTGGTGTTCCCCACCCTCTTTATGGTCGCAGTCTATCTCCTCAGCACCATTCTGTCCGTCACCCGCTGGGTCAGCCTGTTGGGCTCATACCAGCGTCTGCAGGGGACGTACACCACGCTGGCCTACATCGTCGTGTTCCTGGTCATCCTGCAGGCGCTACGCACGCGCGCCCAACTCGACCGCCTGATCAGTGTCATCATCCTCAACAGCCTGCCCATCGCTCTCTACGGTCTCGTCCAGCGCAATGGACTTGATCCACTTCCCTGGGGTGGGGACGTGACCCAACGAGTGGCCTCCAACATGGGCAACGCCATATTCGTCGCCGCCTATCTCATCATGGTCGTTCCCCTCACCATAGGCCGCATAATCGAAAGTTTCAAGGCCATTCTGACCGAGGATGAGGCCAATACGGCAGACATCGCACGTGCGGCGGGTTACATCTTCATCACCGCTGTGCAACTGATTGCCATCTGGTATTCCCAGAGTCGTGGCCCCCTGATGGGCCTCTTGGCCGGACTCGGCGTATGGATATTCGTAGGGCTGCTGGCCCTGCAACATGCTGCCCGGCAGGAGCAGCCTTTCCGTCCCTCCGACCTTCGGGGAGACCTTGGGCGTGGGTTGGCGTTCGGGTTGGGGAGCCTGGTAGCGGCGGGCGCGGCTGCAGCAGTCCTCTACTTCGTCAGCAAAGCCGGCGCCGCGCCAGAGAGCAGCCTCCCACAGTGGGTCGCCATCATCGGAGCGGCGCTGATTCTATCGGGACTTTGGCTAGCCTACATTGCCAACCAGCGAGGTTGGCGCTGGCTGTGGATCAGCGCGCTGTCAATCGCGATCCTCTTCG
>JAUWOI010000078.1 GCA_030612185.1 Anaerolineae bacterium | reverse complement strand
GGTGAGTGCTGTCCTCAATCTGGATGAGCTCTTGCCTATGACCACTGACAAGGCAGCGGATATCTTCGATGCTCCAGCCACCAGCCTGATGCTGTGGGATGAGCGTCAGGAGAATCTAGTGATTAAGGCCGCGTTTGGTTTGAGGGACGAATATCGGCAAAGGCAACAGATTACTCGTAGCAGAGTAGACGAGCTCATCGCAGAGAGGGGACCAGGGCCACACACCTTCGACATACATCATGAGCCGATAGGCGATCCGAAGCTTGTGGAGGACGAGAGGCTGTGCACCGTGTTGGCCACTCCGCTCACCATCGGCGAGGAGTTGATCGGCATTCTGAATGTCTACAGTAGGGACGAGCCACGTCGGTTCAACGAGAAGGAGAAGGAACTGGCCACGATTTTCGCTAACCACGCGGCCATTGCCATTCATAATGCTCAACTGTATCAGCAGACAACTGAACGGTTCGAGGAATCCTGGGCTCTGCAACGAATTGCGGTTTCGCTGGCCGGCACGCTCGAACTTGACGACTTGCTGAATCTGGTGATGGCAGCTGCTATGAATTTGACCAGCACTAGTTCAGGCGGTATCCTGTTCTGGGACCAGCAGATAAAGCAATTCACTCGAGCTCTTTCGACCACAGGACCTAATGGAATCCTAGAGCCATATCGCAGTCGGGTGCGCCATAAGGAGGGCATAGCCAGGGCGATTATTGACCAACGAAAGCCAATTGCCATTGCTGATACTCACAGGGATTCGCGTGTCAGCCCCGTCGCCATTGAAAAGGGACGCCGAGCTCTAATTGGCGTGCCACTGGTGAGCCGCGAAGAGCCAATTGGCGTGCTCTTTATCAACAGCTCTCAGCCTCATCAGTTCTCTAGCCGCCAAGTGGCCTTATTGGAGACCCTGGCCAGCCAAGCAGCAGTGGCTATTGAGAGAGCCAGCCAGTACGAAGAGCTAAAACGGACAAAGGGACTTGTAGGAGCAAGGACAGCCCTCGCTTGGATGGGGATGGTCAGCTCTGCTTGGCGGCACGCGATTGGGAACTACGCCACAACAATTCAGGACTTGGTGGAATTGGCACGGCGGGACATAGCTGCAAGAGCTACGGCAGCGAAAATTCATAAACGGCTGGGCCGCATTGAGGATATGGTTGCCAAGATACGTGGCACTCCTATCACGGCTCCCTTACAGGCGGAGGAAGGTGTCAGATTGATTGGCATCAATGAGTTGCTGGAGGAGCGGGTCAAACAATTGCAGGGACGAGAGCCGTACAAGAGTGTACAGATCACACTCGACCTCAGTGTGGACGAGTCCACAACTGTGAGAGCCAGTCCTGATTGGCTACGTCGGGCCTTTGACATCCTGATTGACAATGCCACAGAAGCGATGGCTGATTCTGCCACCCGGCGACTCACTATTGTGACGCAGTTAACGAATGGTGGTGTAGAATTAACCTTTGCGGATACCGGAAAAGGGATTCCCGATGAGGTTCTACAACGGCTGTTCAAATCTCCCATACCGAGACCCAAAGGGGCAAAGGGACTGGGAGCAGGGTTGCTAATGGCTCATGCAATCGTAGAAACATACGGGGGAGACATCCGGGTAGATTCGACGGGCCCTTCGGGAACGGCAATGATTATCTGGTTACCTGTTGAAAGCTAAGAGTTCTCTACAAATTGGTTCAAATGCCCGCATCTTATCACTTTCTACTTGTCAGCGATTCTCCGGATGATTACGGGAATCAAGTGCTTCGAGAAGCCTTGGTCCCTCTGGGCTCCTTGCAGGTTGCCTCAGAAGGTGAGCTGGCCCGTTCTCTCCAAGAGCAAACCTGCGATATTGTGATTGTGGATGCCGGGGCAGTTAGAAGTGCATCAGAGATGGTTTCTCAGATTCGCAAACTGGATCCTGATACCAGGATTGTCGTTGTTACTGCCTCTAAGCACTGGAAAGTTGCCAGGGGTATATTTCGAGCCGGCGCTATGGACTACTTGTTCAAGTCACTGAGCAAAGAGGAGATACTGGCAAGTTTCCAGAGGGTACTCAAATAAGTATTCAGCGGTTGGAGCAGTAAGCACAGAATGGAGGAGCACAACATGGCGCAAGCAACTATCCTGTTTGCTGACAATGACGTGGGCTTTATCAACACTCGAAAAGAGTTCCTAGAGCACGAAGGCTATGAAGTCATCGTCGCTACCAACCCCTCCGACGCGCGGAGGCTACTAGAGCAGGAACGAATAGATGTTGCGATCCTGGACATCCGCTTATCCAGAGAGTATGATGAGAAAGACGTGAGCGGTCTTACCCTCGCTAAGGAAGTTGCTCGTCACGTCCCGAAGATCATGCTGACTGGCTACGCTACGATTGAGGCAGCGGTACAAGCTTTAGCACCGGAACTTGAGGGGTTGCCGCCAGCTGTCAAGTTTTTGACAAAGCAACAACAGGAGCAAGAGGGACCAGAGGTTCTTATCAAGGCCATTCGCGAGGCACTGCAGCTTGGGAAGCGCGCTCTCAAGCAACTGGTGGATAGCATCTCCAGACAATTGAATGAAGACTATGCAGATGCGCGGAAAGAAGCTCGAGTACACTACTGGGCTTCCCTGGTGGTATCGTTGCTAGGAATTGGACTGATCTTTGGTGGGATAGTCCTGGCATTTCAGGGCGTGGATGACCGACCGGTTGGCATCGCCAGCACCATTGGCGGGATCGTAACTCAAGTGATCAATTACCTGTTTTTCCGCCGCGTGGACGTTGCCCATAGACGCGTGGATAAGTATCACAGCGAGTTGTTTCAGATGAAACTATTCGAGGGCCTTTTGGCCGCCAGCGACGAACTACTTTCATCAGAAGATCAAGAATCTACAAAGAAGGAAATAATCGGCTTTGCGGCTAGACAGTGGCTCACAATGCAAGGAATCGAGTCCACGAGTCCCGAAACCACATAACGTTTCAAAAGACTGCTGGAGTGCGATGTATGAGAACAATACTGTTTGCTGACAATGACCGCGACTTTGTAGAAACCCGATCGGAGTTTCTCGAGGCCGAGGGGTATACTGTATTGAAGGCATTTTCCCCTGAGGAAGCCCGAAGCATTCTCGATCACAAGCGAGTGCAACTAGCGATCCTCGATATTCGGCTTACAGATGACACTGAGGGAGACATCAGTGGACTGGAACTGGCTCAAGAATCTGCCTATCATTCGCTTCCGAAGATTATGCTAACCGGCTTTCCAAATGTTGAAGCGGTCAGGGTTGCTTTGAGACCCATTGTAGGTGAGTTGCCACCGGCTGTGGATTACATATCCAAGAAGGGGGGGGCCGAGGTGCTGATCGAGGCCGTGGAGCAGGCCTTCGCCCAATATGTACGCATCAACTGGGATCTGGATATTCGTTGGGGACGGCAAGATGAACTCCTGGCACCCTATCTGATGAGCCTGGTTTCCCCAGATCTATCTAAAGAGCGTCCGTCCGACCGGGCGGGCGAATTGGAGGATCTGTTCCGGAAGTTGTTCTACGAGTACGACCATCTTACTCTCGGCCGGCTCCTTACCCGGCGCGAGGGGTGGATTCTCCTCACCGCCTTCGCCTACCCAACCAGTGGGCCGGAGGAGCAATTTGTCGTGGCGTGTGGCCAGAGGGTGAAGGTCCAGGCGGAGGAGGAACACTACAGGCGGTTTGTTCCATACAAGGCAGGAGACAGGGCCGCCAGCCTGACAGAATCTGCCGAGACCATCCATTTCGGAGCCACTGCGTATCGCCTGGGCGGTTGTGTGGTCGAGGAAGCCATGACTCTCACGGAATTCTACCACCAGCAACCCACCGACGTGGTTCTGGCAGCAGTAGAGGATATTCTCCAGGTTACTCTCCGACCCTGGTACGACAAGGGAGCAGAAGAGCAAAACCAGGCAATGGAGGTCTTCTGCCGGGAGTGGCTGGGATCAGACGAGGAAACCCTTACTCGGCCAGAATTGGAAAAGCGTGCCAACGGCATCTGTCGAGCAGCCCTGGCAGTGAGCATCAGGGGCCTGGATTGCTCACCCCACAAGTTGACCTTTCGCCCATCTGAGGGAACGGAATTCTCTTATCCCAACCCCGCGCCCTATCTATACGAGGAACGCATTACGATTAGCCCGCCGACGTTGTGCGGCATTACCCACGGACGCCTGGATGGGGCAAGTGTTCTGGTGGATAGAACAGGGCAGACGTGGGTCGTGGACCTTGGGAGGGCTGGACTGGGGCCGCTGGTCCGGGATTTCGTGTCGTTAGAGACATCGGTCAAGTTTGACATACTGAGGGAGACGGATGTAACAGAGCGACACGAACTCGAAAGACGCCTGTTAGCCACGCGCCACCTTGGAGGGAACGTTGACACAAATGATATGAGGCCAGAGGTGGAGAAGGCCCTATGGGTCATCGAACAGATCAGGTCTCAGGCCGCGGGTGTCGTTGGCCCCGAGATGGAACCGTATTTGGTGGGCCTGCTGTTCTGCGCCACGGAGCGCCTCCTGAGGTATCAACCCGAATTGAGGTACACGAGAGAAGAGGTAGTTAGGTTTACCCATACCCTTCTCTCTATGGGTATGATATGCCAACGACTGGCCGCCTGGGAGGATCTCCTTCAAGACCTGCCTCCGCAGGCGGCTAAGAGCCTGTGGATAGATGCAGATAATCGCGAAGTATGGGTTGAAGGCCGACAAGTTACTCTAACGCCGCAGGGATTCCGCCTGCTCAAGTATCTATATGACCACGCCAATCAACTCTGCGAACGGGCGGCAATCGCAAAGCACGTGTTCGGTATGGATTTCCCGGACCTTCACCCTGTGCACAGAAAGAGCTTGAGGAGGAACCCGATCAACTCAGCTATCCGCCGACTGAGAAAAGAGATCGAACCCAGCCCTAGCCATCCGAAGTACATTCGGACAGTCCGCGGGACTGGCTACAAGTTGGTCGTTGGCTACATCCCCTCACGAAGTGAAACCTAGCCCCCTTTGCCCCTCGAACGTCAGATAGGCCTCTGTCACCAACCTGCAATCAAGCAACATTTCCCTGCTCCGACATGTCACGATAGGGTGTACTCTGCGGCGTATCACACCAGCAAATCGCAATCTGTTTGCGAGTCTTCACTATGCATCGTCCGTCTCTGTGATGCCAAATTGACGGATAATCGCCAGCGCCATCTGAGCATTGCTTCTTTATAATAGTGGTAGATTGGGCATCGCAGCGGCCCTGTAGCCCAATCTCCCGATGCGAAAGGAGGTAGTAAAATGATGGCGCAAAACCTGACAAAGTTCACGGTTGTGCTGGTGCTCCTGGGCATCGTCCTCGCGATCGCTGTCTTCCGCCCACAGATTCTTCCCCCTACGACCAATGAGCCAAAGCAAAATGGGGAAGAATCCGCCTCCCCTCAAGACCTTCTCATCTTGGAGGAGGAACTGGAGCGCCGCCAGCATGAACTAAACCAGCACCAGGCTGAACTCGACGAGCGCAAGGCTGAGCTGAACCAGCGTCAGGGCGAACTCGACGAGCGCAAGGCTGAACTGGACCGGCGTCAGGCCGAACTCAACGAGGGCAAGGCTGAATTGGACCAGCGTCAAGCTGCACTCGATGAGCGCAATGCCGAACTGGACCAGCGTCAGGTCGAACTCAACGAGGGCAAGGCTGAATTGGACCAGCGTCAAGCTGCACTCGATGAGCACGAGGCTGGACTGGATCAGCGTCAGGTCGAACTCGATGAGCGCAATGCCGGACTGGAAGAGTGGGCAGCTTCTCTGCAAGTATGGGAGGAGCACCTGCGGGAAACCGAGGCCCGCTTGCAGAGGAAGGAGGCGAACCTGGCGGAACTAGAGCAGAGAATGGAGGGTCGCCTGCGCTTATCGGTTGTGGCCGCAGTTATAAGTGGCCTGCTGGCTGTGCCTTCTGTGCTGTTCTTCGTAGCCTTGATGCGGCAAGGGCAGCGGACGCCTGACAAAGAGGTTCAGCAGGCTCAGGCTTCCCGGACACGTCAGAGGAAGCGGGTAACTCAGTACGGCAGGCCAGTGTCAGCAACTCCGGCCTCAAACTATAGCGACAATGGACGAGACAAGGAGAGCATAGAGGCATCGCGTATAAGGGGAAGGTGAATCCGGAAAGCCTATAACCCGGAACGGAACTGCCCGTGAGAAGTCGCGGGCGGTTCTGTCGTGAGAGCATGTCGGGGTCGTCGCCCCGGTCTGCCTGGCAGCATCACCCGTCCAGATTCTGCTCCCACTGGACTATGCAACATTTCGCCATCTCCCGTCGGGGGACATACTTCTGCAGACCCGTCTTGTCAGGCGTAGAGTGATCGTTCACCAGTGTTTCTCCTCCGCCTTCACAGATTGCCTCATCGGTAGAGTTGCACGGCTCAACTCAATCGAAGTTCTGGTCGTAGGAGCAAATCTCCGCGTAGCCCCCTATCTCCCTTGCCCCATTTCCCATTCTGCGGTACAATCCCCCACAAGCACCAGGAGGGTAGAATACACTATGCCCAAGATAATCCGCATCCAGGACATCGTTCAGCACGTGGGGAAGGAAGTCACGCTCCAAGGGTGGCTCTACAACCGCACCGACAAGGGGAGACTCCAGTTCCTCCAGGTGCGGGATGGCACCGGCTTTGTCCAGTGCATCGTCTTCAAGAAGGAGGTCAGCCCGGAGGTCTTCGAGGCCGCCCAGAGCCTGACCCAGGAGTCATCCTTCGTCGTCACCGGTACTATCCGCCAGGACGACCGGGCCCCGGGCATCCCCGGTGGCTATGAACTGGGCGTCACCGGCCTGCGCGTGCTCCAGGTGGCCCAGGACTACCCCATTCAGCCCAAGGAGCACGGGGTCGAGTTCCTGATGGACAATCGCCACCTGTGGCTCCGCTCGCAGCGGCAGTGGGCCGTGCTGCGGGTGCGGGCTACCGTCATCCGCGCCATCCGCGATTGGCTCGACGATCACGGCTTCGTCAATATGGACACGCCTATCTTGACCCCAGCCGCCTGCGAGGGCACAAGTACCCTTTTCGAGACCGATTACTTCGGCGAGCCGGCCTACCTGGCCCAGTCGGGCCAACTGTACAACGAGGCGGATATCTACGCCTTTGGCCGCGTCTACTGCTTCGGTCCCACCTTCCGCGCCGAGAAGTCCAAGACTCGCCGCCACCTGACCGAGTTCTGGATGGTCGAGCCGGAGGCCGCCTTCTGCGACCTCAATCAGTTGATGGAGATTGAAGAGCAGTTCATCTCCTACATCGTCCAGACCTGCCTGCGCGAACGGGCGCAGGAACTGGTCTTGCTAGGACGGGACGTCAGCCACCTGGAGCAGGTGGCGCCGCCCTTCCCCCGCATCTCCTACGACGAGGCGTTGGAGATACTGGCGGAGATGCGGACGCAGACAGACGACGAGGAACTCAAGGGTTTCCTGGAGATCGAATGGGGGGACGACCTCGGTTCGCCGCACGAGACGGAACTGACCAAACGCTTCGAGAGACCTGTCTTCGTCTACGGCTATCCGACTTATGCCAAGGCATTTTATATGGAACCCTGGCCGGGCCGGCCAGAGGTCTCCAAGAGCGCAGACCTGCTGGCCCCGGAGGGATATGGGGAGATCATCGGCGGTTCGGAGCGTATCTCTGACCCCGGCCTGTTGCTCGAGCGGCTTAAGGACTGGAACCTACCCCGCGAAGCGTTTGAGTGGTACATTGACCTGCGGCAATACGGCTCGGTTCCCCACTCCGGCTTTGGACTGGGGGTTGAGCGCACCGTGACCTGGATCTGTGGCCTGGAGCATTTGCGGGGGACGATCCCGTTCCCGCGTATGCTGAAGCGTGTATATCCGTAGAAATGACCAATGACCAATGAACAATGAACAATGAACAATGAACAATGAACAATGAGCCTGAATAAGAAAACGAGGAGGAGGTAATGCGAACGAATAGAGATCGAAAACGAGCCCGAAAGCAGATCCGCAAGCGGAAGTTGCGCTATCTGCGTGGGCGGTTGGCGGAGGCGACCAGCCCCGCTGATCGCCAGCGCTTGATCGCGAAGATCCGCCGCGTCAGTCCCACAGCGCCCGTGCCGGAGGAGTAGTATTCTCGGCTGGGGGTCTGGAGGCACCCGGCCTTTTTGTGCCTGAACTGGGTGAGGATGCCTGGATTACGATGGCCAACGCCGTGGTAACCGTCTGGGTCGAACCGACGGAAATGTGAAGGGAGGAAAAATATCGAAACGTACGTGGCGAAGTGGCTGTCTGTGGGTCCGGCCTGCTGAGCGAAAGGAGGTGAGAATCGGGGATTGAAGTGTGCTTTTTCGACGATGGGGCCGCGAACACCTGCGCGTTTCACGAATCGCTAAATCTGGCTTCTATATGCTGTTGGCGGTCTTCATCAAGATGTTGATATTGCCAGATCTAAAGGAGGAGTCAAATGGACCTGGGATTGAAAGGAAAGGTAACACTGGTCACTGGGGGCAGCCGGGGCATCGGCAAAGCCTCCGCGCTAGCATTGGCTGAGGAAGGATGCAACGTAGCCATCTGCGCCCGGGGCAAGGAGGCCCTGGATGAAGCGGCCGAAGAGATCGGTGCGCAGGGAGTGAAAATCCTCGCTGTCCAGGCCGACGTTACCAAGCCGGAGGACATCGAGAATTTCGTGGCTCGGGCTGCCGAGAAGTTCGGGCGCATTGACATCCTGGTCAACAACGCTGGCACAGGCCGGCTGAGTGACCTGATGGAGCTTCCCGAGGAGGAGTTCCGCTACAATATGGACCTGATGCTCTTCGGCCTGATTCGGTGCTCTAAGGAGGTCGTCCCCCACATGCGAAAGCAGGGCTGGGGACGGATCATCAACATCTCCTCGATCTTCGGCAAGCAGCCAGGCGGCCTGGTGGACTACGACAGCATCAAGGCAGCGGTGATCATGTTCACCAAGGACCTGGCCAATTACCTGGCCAAGGACAACATCCTGGTCAACGCCGTCTGCCCTGGGCCGATCAGGACGTTCCTCTGGGAAGCCCCCGGCCAACTGGGAGACCAACTGGGGCAGATGCTGGGCATGTCGGGCCAAGAAGCCATCACCTGGTTTGCTGAGCAGAACATCCCCCTGGGGCACCATGGCAATCCCGAAGACATCGCCAACATGGTAGCCTTCCTGGCCTCGGAGAAGGCCAGCTTCATCACTGGGCAGGCCATCAACGTAGACGGGGGCATGGTGAAAGTATGCGTCTAGCCCCAGAGAGGGGTAGGAGGGGTCAGAAACCAGGTTTGGTCGCTTCGCTATGTGAAAGGAGGGATGATTATTGACGATTTACTTGGGTGGCTATCACGGAACCCCCATTGCGTGGGGGGCTTGAACAGGTAAGGAATTGGCAACCAAGAATATGATAAGGAGGAATTTCATGGCTGAGATTAACAAGGAAAATCTCCTCTGGGCGTATGAACGGATGAAGCTCATCCGAACGTTCGAAGACAAAACGGCCGAACTGTTTGCCGAGGGCAAACTGCCGGGCTTTGTCCACCTGTACGCCGGTGAGGAGGCAATGGGAGTGGGTGTGATTTCCCACTTGACGGACAAGGACTATATCACCTCTACCCACCGGGGTCACGGCCACTGTATCGCCAAGGGGGTGGACGTCAACTCGATGATGGCCGAGGTGTACGGCAAGGCCACGGGCGCTTGCAAAGGCAAGGGCGGCTCAATGCACATCGCCGACGTGGACAGGGGGATGCTGGGCGCCAACGGCATCGTCGGCGCCGGTGGCCCGCTGGCCTGTGGATCGGGCCTGACGGCCAAGATCCTTGGCACCGACCAGGTGACGGTCTGCTTCTTCGGCGATGGCGCTGCCGAGCAGGGGACCATGCACGAGGCGATGAACCTGGCCAGCATCTGGAAACTGCCCGTGGTCTTCGTCTGCGAGAACAACGGGTACGCTGAGACCACGCCCTGGGGCTACCACTGCGCTGCCAAGGATATCTCCGACCGGGCCGTGGCCTACGACATGCCCGGGGCCACGGTGAACGGCGCGGACTTTTTCGCCGTCTACGAGGCCGCAGAAGTGGCAATCGAGCGGGCACGGAAGGGTCAAGGCCCGTCCCTGGTCGAGTGTCGAGGGTTCCGCTACTACGGCCACTTCGAGGGCGACGCTATGCTCTACTTTACCGAGGAGGAGAAAGCGCGCAATCGAGCCAATGCCCCAATTAAGAGTTTCAAGAAGCAGGTGCTGGAGCGTGGACTCTTGTCTGAGGCAGAGATCGCAGAGATTGATGCCAAGACGACAAAGATGGTTCAAGATGCAGTCGAGTTCGCCGAGGAGAGCCCCTGGCCCGTCCCTGAAGACGTCTTGACGACTGACGTCTACGTGAGTTACCCATAGGAGGTGAAGAAACGATGGCACGTACAATAACTTTCCGAGAAGCGATCATCGAGGCCATGGCGCTGGAAATGCGCCGCGACCCTACAGTGATTCTTATGGGCGAGGACGTGGCCGGTGGTGCCACGCTGCCCCACATGGAAGGCGAGAACAAGGAAGCCTGGGGCGGCGTCCTGGGCGCCAGCAAGGGGCTGGTAATTGAGTTCGGCCGGGATCGCGTCCGCGACACCCCCATCAGCGAGTCGGCTTTCATCGGCGCGGCCGTGGGCGCGGCTTCGACGGGTCTGCGCCCCATCGCCGAACTGATGTTCGTAGACTTTTTAGGCGTCTGCTTCGACCAGATCTTCAACCAGGGCGCGAAACTGCGCTACATGTTCGGCGGCAAGGCGCAGGTGCCGATGGTCATCCGCACGACGATCGGCGCTGGCTTTCGGGCGGCTGCACAACACTCTCAATGTCTCTACTCGATCTTTACCCACATACCGGGGCTCAAGGCGGTCGTCCCCTCCACGCCCTACGATGCCAAGGGACTGTTCTCGTCCGCCATCCGGGACAACGACCCGGTCATATTCTTCGAGCACAAACTGCTGTATGGCATAGAAGGCGAGGTGCCGGAGGATAACTATACGATCCCGTTGGGAGTGGCCGATGTCAAGCGGGAGGGCAAGGACTTGACCATCGTCACGATGGGGCGCATGGTTCATTTCTCGCTGGAGGCAGCGGAGAAGTTGGCTGGTGACGGAGTGGACGTCGAGGTGGTGGACTTGCGATCCCTCTCGCCGATGGACGAGGAGACCATCCTGAACTCGGTCAAGAAGACCCATCGCCTGATCGTGGTAGACGAAGACTACCCGCGGTGCAGTATAGCGACGGACGTCGTCGCACTGGCCGCCGGCCAGGCCTTCGACTACCTGGACGCACCGCCCAGGATGATCACAGCGCCGCACGCGCCAGTGCCCTTCAGCCCAGTTCTGGAGGATGCTTACATCCCCAGTGTGGACACCATTGTCTCAACAGCGCAGTCCCTGATGTAACAATCTTCAGGGACAGACCAGAAACCAGGTTTTCAGGAAAAAACCTGGTTTCTGAAAGGGGTTACACCTCGTGACCGGGGTGTAACCCCCTTTTGAGGAAAGACTATGTCAACTGTCAGTATCATCGCCAATCCAGCCTCCGGCAAGGACATCCGCCGCCTGGTCACCCATGCGTCGGTGTTTGACAACTACGAAAAGGCGCATATCCTGCAACGAGTGCTTCTGGCCCTGGACGCTATAGGAGTCCAGCAGGTGCTCTTTATGCCTGACTACTATGGCCTCGTAGACAAGGCGCTAGGCGGGCTGGGCCTCTCGCTGGAGGCCACCGAACTTCACATAGATATGCACGCTGACGAACGAGATTCGACCGAGGCGGCCAGGTGCTCTTGTGAGAGCGACGTGGGCTGCATCATCACCCTGGGTGGAGACGGAACGAACCGCGCTGTGGCCAAGGGATGCAGCGATGTTCCCATCGTCGCCATTTCCACCGGCACCAACAACGTCTTCCCAGACATGATCGAAGGCACCATAGCCGGATTGGCGGCGGGGCTGATCGCCAGGAAGATGGTGGATGTGGAAAAGGTCACTTATACCGCCAAACGGTTAGAGGTGTGTGTGGATGGCCATGAGGCGGAGATTGCCTTGGTTGACGTGGTGGCCAGCAACGAGTTGTTCATCGGAAGCCGGGCGCTGTGGGACCCCCGCCGCCTGCGGGAGATCGTGCTGGCCAGAGCTGAGCCGAACAGCATCGGCATGTCATCTATCGGTGGCTGTCTGCACGCCCTGGGGCCACGCGATGCCCAGGGGATGTACG
>JAUWOI010000144.1 GCA_030612185.1 Anaerolineae bacterium | reverse complement strand
GAAAGTGCGGGAGTTGGGACCTAACCCGCTGGGCAATGAACAATGAACCAATGAACAATGAACAATGTCCGTAGCCACTGATTGCTAGATTACGCATCACAATTACGCATTACGTTTTATGCATAGGAGGTCGCAATGATCGTTGGTGAACAGAAACCGCTTGAGGAAATCATAGAACTGCTGGGCGGTGCCCGGAAGGTGTTGGTCGCGGGTTGCGGAACCTGCGTGACCGTCTGCTTTGCCGGCGGAGAGAAGGAGGTTGGCATCCTGGCCTCGGCGCTGCGGATGAAGAGCAAACTGGATGATCACCCGATGGAGGTGGACGAGGTCACGGTGCAGCGCCAGTGCGAGTGGGAGTACATTGACCCACTGAGGGAGCAACTGGAAGACGAAAGAGGCGAAAAGAGGTACGACGTCGTCCTCAGCCTGGCCTGCGGCATCGGCGTGCAGGCGATGAACGAGCGCTTTCCCGATGTGTTCACGCTGCCGGGGCTCAACACCACCTTCCTGGGCCTGCCGGAGGAGCAGGGGGTGTGGGAGGAGCGCTGCCAGGCCTGTGGCAACTGTGTCCTGGGCCTGACGTTCGGCATCTGCCCCATCGCCCGCTGCTCCAAGCAACTTTTGAACGGGCCGTGCGGTGGCTCCCAGAACGGGGTGTGCGAGATAGACCCCGACGTGCCCTGTGCCTGGCAGTTGATCTGGGAGCGAGCGGTCAAACTAGGAAGGGTGGACCAATTGCTGGAGATCCAGCCTCCCAAGGATTGGTCAACGAGTCGGGACGGCGGCCCGCGCAAGATCGTGCGCGAGGACCTGATGCTGGTGGAGGAGCAGTAAGAGGGGTTGACCTGTGTTCAGGGGATGAGTTAGATGGGTGGCGAGTTGACGGGATTATTGGTCGAAGAATTGGGGCTGTTGCGTTGGCTGCGGCAGTACGTCCGGTTGCGCTGGCTGACCATCGGTACAGTGCTGCTCAGCATGCTGGTGGCCCGTTTCGTCCTGGGCGTCGGCGTGCCGCTGTTTCCAGTACTGGGCGTCACCGCTGCCATTGCTTTCTACGATGTTCTCTTCAGCATCTGGCAGCGGCGGCGCGAGCGACGCGGCCTGGAACCTGGGGCCCTGGTGCGCTGGGGCCGGCGCTTTGCCTTGGCCCAGGTCGTCACTGATCTCATCACACTGACTGTGCTGTTGCACTTCGTCGGTGGAATCGAGACGCCGTTTTTCCTGTTCTACCTTTTTCACGTCGGTTTTGGTTGCACCATACTCAGTCGCCATGACGCCTACAAGGTCTCGGCGTTGGCGATAGGGCTGTTCGCATTGCTGGTCGGGATGGAGTGCCTGGGCTGGCTGCCCCACGTGCATGTGGAGGGATTCGTACCACCCGATCTCTACCGGGAGCAGGCTTATGTGGCAGCCGTGCTGATGGCTTTCGTCGTGACTCTAGGCGTCTTGACGGTAGGGGTGACCACTATTGTGGCAGAGCTGCATTACTGGTATGAGCAACAGACACGCGCCCACGAGCGGGAACTGGAGGAGATCGGCCGGAAACTGGAGGAACTCGACCGTATGCGGGCCTTCTTCCTGGCATTGGCTTCACACGACCTCAAGACGCCGCTGGCAGTGGTTGCCAACTACCTGCAGGCGATTCTCGATGGCTTCGTCGGTGAGATTGGCGGAAACGTCGAGAAGCAGCGTCACTGGATGGAACGAGCCAATGTCCGCGTCCTGGAGTTAGTTCGGTTGATTGACGATTTCCTGGACGTGTCGCAACTTGCTCCAGAGCGCATCCTGGCCGAGATGGAGCGAACAGCGCTGAGCGACACTGTGCAGCGGTCGGTTGAGGAGGTGCGGGCCAGAGCGGAGAGGAAGGAGATCGCGCTGCGGGTGGAACTGCCACAGCAGTTGCCGCTGGTGCACGCAGCATCTCGCCGGCTGCAACAGGTCATCACCAATCTGCTTGATAATGCCGTCAAGTTCTCCCCACGCCGGGGAGAGGTAGTGCTGGAAGTGTGCCAGCAGGGCGACGGGGTGCGGGTGGACGTGGTGGACACGGGCCCAGGTATCTCGACTCTGTATCTGCCTCACATTTTCGAGGACTACTTTCGGGCGCGGCGCAAGGAGTTCGTGCCGGGGGCGGGTATAGGCCTTAGCACTGCCCGCAAGATCGTTGAGGCCCACGGGGGCGAGATCTGGGTTGAGAGTCCCTGTTTTGAGGATGCTGAAGGACGAAGATACGGCAGCCGCTTTTCGTTTACACTGCAAACAGCGCTGCCGGGCGGACAGCGGGATGGCGGGGATAATGAGGAGTGATGGACGATGATTACTGTTGAGATGCTGAAACGGTTTCCCCTAATGGCCTATCTCCCTCACGAAGACCTGGGCGAACTGATGGAAATCTGTGAAATCGAGACCCGAGAGGAGGGAGAGACCTTTGCCCGCGAGGGCGACCCGGTTGACAGGTTACGGTTGGTATTGCTGGGCAAAATGGCGCTGGACAAGCGCATCCAATTGGGTCATCACGGTTCGGTGCGTCGGGCTAACGTGAGTATCGTTGGGCCGGGCGGGGCAATGGGCTGGTCTGCACTGGTACCCCCGCACATTTTTACACTCTCCGGTATCTGTTTGGAACCGTGCAAGTTCATCACGCTCGACGCCGGGCAACTCCGGGACTTCGTGGCTCGGAATCCCCAGGCGGGCTACAGACTCATGAGCGGCGTTGCCGAACTGGTCGGCACGCGGCTGAGCGATATGACCAGCATGCTGACGTATTTTCTCTCCATTGTCTCGCACGAACTAAAAGCCCCGTTGGCCGCTGTGGAGAACTATCTGGAGGTGATGTTGGGTGGCTTCACCGGAGAACTGACTCCCAAGCAGCAGCGTATGCTGGAGCGGAGCGTGCTGCGTATTCACGACCTCTCCGGGCTTATCAATAACCTGCTCGACCTGGCGCGCATGCGCCCTGAGCAGATACAGGCCGAGTTCGTGCGCTTCAATCCCCGCGAATTTGGTGACCGCTCGGTTGAGGATACGCGGCTGGCGGCCAAGGAGAAGGGGGTCACGATCAACGTAGAAGCGCCGGAAGAGTTCAAGGATATCGTGGGAGCCCCACGGCAGTTGCGCCAGGTGCTTACGAACCTGCTCAACAACGCCATCAAGTTCTCGCCCCCGGGAAGTACCGTCACACTCCGTTCCTGGGAGACAGATGACGAGTTGCGGGTCGAGGTGAGCGACGAGGGTATCGGCATTCCGCCAGAAGACCAGGCCAGTATCTTCGAGGACTTCTTCCGGGCGCGCAACGTGGGAGATGTAGGTGGGTCCGGGTTGGGGCTTTCTATCGCCAAGAAGATTGTGGATGCCCATCAGGGGCGCATTTTGCTCGAAAGTCCCTACGAAAAGGGAAAGTCAGGGACGAAATTCACTGTCGTGTTGCCGCGTTATCTACCGTTGCCAGGGGAATGAGTGGTAAATTGGTGGATTGGTAGTTAGTCTCTGTCACCAATGTACCAGTCTACCAATCTGCCAACATAGAAAGGATGAAATGATATGAAGAGTGGAACCAATTTGGAGAAGGTGCTGGCGGAAGGGCACTTTGCCGTCACTGGTGAGTTGGGGCCGCCCAAGGGCACCAGCGCTGACTTTGTCCGTCGTAAGGTTGAGATACTCAGGAACTATGTGGACGCGGTCAACATTACCGATAACCAGACGGCCGTAGTGCGTATGTCCAGCGTAGCTGCCTGTACACTTCTCAAACAGGTAGGGATCGACCCGGTGATGCAGATGACGTGCCGTGATCGCAACCGCATTGCCATCCAGGCGGACATCCTGGGGGCAGTGGCGCTGGGCGTTGGCAATCTGCTGTGTCTTTCGGGCGACCATCAGAAGTTCGGCAACCATCCGGAATCGAAGAACGTGCACGACATAGACTCGATGCAACTCATCCAGATGGTCAGGCGCATGCGGGATGACGCTCAGTTCCTCAGCGGCGACAAGGTCTTCAGTGGCGTGCGGCTGTTCATCGGCGCGGCAGCCAACCCTTTCGCCGACCCCTTCGAGTTCCGTCCTCTCCGGCTGGAGAAGAAGGTGCGTGCCGGAGCCGACTTCATCCAGACGCAGGGTGTCTTTGACGTGGAGCGTTTCGCTCGTTACATGGAACTGGTGCGCGAGCGCGGCTTACACGAGCAGGTTTACATCCTGGCCGGCATTATTCCTATGAAGTCGGCTGGTATGGCGCGCTACATGCGGGATTACGTCGCTGGCCTGACCGTGCCCAACGAACTTGTCGAGCGCATGGAAAATGCCGAGGACGCCAAGGAGGAGGGAGTGAGAATCTCCCTGGAGCTCATCGAGCAACTGCGTGAGATCGAAGGCGTGCACGGTATCCACCTCATGGCAGTTGCCTGGGAAGACATCGTGCCCGTGATCATTGAGCGGGCCGGTCTCTACCCCAGACCTATTGTGTAGACTCATCACCGTCTGTCTACGGCGGTGTATGACTTTCGCTAATAAAGGAGGAAGACTGATGGAACAGCGACCTAAGATTTTAGTGGTAGACGACGACCCGGACATCATTGAGGCGATCACCACTGTGCTGGAGAGTATAGACGAGTACGAGGTGCACACGGCTCGTGATGGGCTGGAGTGTATGCAAGCGATCAAGGAGGATCTCCCTGATCTGTTGATCCTGGACCTGTTGATGCCGCGCATGGATGGCTTCGCGGTGGTGCGAGACCTGCGGGGAAATCCTCGCTATCGCAAACTACCGATTATGATCCTGACAAGTGTACGAGAGGATGCCAGTTACCGGCGCTACGAGTTGGAGACAGGGCTCATGATGGATGTGCAGGACTACATTGAGAAGCCCGTGCCACCGGTTGAGTTGCTGCGTCGCGCCGGAAAACTGCTGAAGAGGGGGTGAGACGTGACAGAGCCAGGCGCAGAAAACAAGATACTGCTCATTGACGACGACCCCGATTTCGTCGAGGCGACGCGTACCGTGCTGGAGAGTGTGCCCTATGAGGTGGTCGTGGCCTACGATGGCGACGAGGGGCTGGTCAAGGTGCAGGAGGAACGGCCCGACCTTATCCTACTCGACATTATCATGCCCACCCAGGATGGCTTCTACGTGTGCGAGAAACTGAAGAGCGACCCGGAACTATGGCACATTCCGATTATCATGCTGACCAGTCTTTCGCAGCGCATTGGTGACACGGCCTACTCGGTGCAAGATGGCATGATGTTGGAGGCGGATGACTTCATTGACAAGCCGGTGCGCCCGAAGGAACTACTGGCGCGGGTCGCGCGGTTGCTTCAGCAGTAGATTGGGAATTGGTAGATTGGGAAACTGGTAAATTGGGAAACTGGTACAACACTGGTCACGAGACCAACTACCAATGTACCAATCTACCAATGTACCAGTCTACCAATTGAGGAGCAAGACGATGATCATCACTGAACAGAAGGAATTCGATGAAATCCTGCGTTCGTTGGAAGGGCACGAGCGGGTGTTTCTCCTCGGCTGTGGCATCTGTGCTGCGACCTGGGGCACCGGTGGCGAGAAGGAGACGCGCGAGATGGCGGCGCGGCTGGCCGAAGCGGGAAAGGATTGCACCGGATGGATCGTCACTGAGGAGGCAACGTGTGACGTTCGAACCACCCGCCGATTGCTGAAGCGGAACAAGGAACAAGTAGGACCGGCGGACGTTTTGCTCGTCCTGGCCTGCGGAGCGGGCGTGCAGACCGTGGCCTTACTGGTAGACGTGCCTGTCTATCCGGCACTCAACACGCTCTTCCTGGCTCGCTTGCAGAACCTCAGCGTCTGCGATGAGCGCTGCCGCCTTTGCGGCGAGTGCATCCTGGCCGAGACAGCCGCCATCTGCCCGGTCGCGCTCTGCCCCAAGGGGCTGATGAACGGCCCCTGCGGCGGTTACGAGGACGGCAAGTGTGAGGTAGACCGCGAGCGGGATTGCGCCTGGGTCGCCATCTACGAGCGCATGGAGACGCTGGGGCAATTGGAGCAGTTTACGGTCATTCGCGAGCCCAAGGATTGGAGCAAGATGCGCCATCCGGGCTTCATCAACAAGCGAGACAAAAAGGCGCTGGGTAGAGGGGATAGACGATGAGTAACTTAGCAGAATCCATTGCCGCTGGCAAGTTTGTCGTCACCGCTGAGGTCGGCCCGCCCAAGGGGACAGACGTGGCCCACCTGCTGGAGATGACCGAACATCTGCGCGACCATGTGGACGCGATCAACGTCACTGACCAGCAGAGTTCGGTGATGATGCTGGGCTCGCTGACAGTGTGCCATCTGCTGCGCCAACGCGGGATTGAATCGGTCTTCCAGGTCACCTGCCGTGACCGCAACCGCATTGCGCTGCAATCAGACCTGCTTAGCGCGGCGGTGTTGGGCATTGAGAACGTGCTCTGTCTCACAGGTGACTACGTCACGCTGGGTGACCACCCGCAGGCTAAACCGGTCTTCGACCTGGACTCGGTCACGCTCCTGCGGGCGGTGGCTGTGTTGCAGGAGGGGCACGACCTGGCGGGCAAACCACTTCGGGGGACACCGACCTTCTTCCCTGGCGCGGTCGTCAGCCCGGAGGCAAACCCGCTTGGCCCGCAGATTGCCAAGATGGAGAAGAAGGTCGCTGCCGGGGCCAGGTTCTTTCAGACTCAGGCGGTCTACGACCCGGCGCAGTTCGAGGCTTTCGTGCGGCAGGTCGAACATTTGCACGTGCCGATCCTGGTCGGGATCATCCTCCTCAAGTCGGCTGGTATGGCGCGCTTTATGAACAGCAACGTGGCGGGTGTGAACGTCCCGGACGGGTTGATTGAGGAAATCGGTAGCGCCTCTAGGCCGGACCGCCCGGCCAAGGCGGTTGAGATTGCGGCACGTCTGATCCGTGACATGAAGGGCATGTGCCAGGGAGTGCACGTTATGACACTTGGGTGGGAGCGGTACGTGCCGCAGTTACTGGAGGAGGCAGGACTTGACTAAGGAGCAGGGGATATGGCGATCACTTTGAGTACCGATCTGGCGAAGTTCATCCGCGAGGAGTGTGGCGAGAACGTCTACCTTTGCTACCAGTGCGAGCGCTGTTCCTCGGGTTGTCCCACCGTCCCGGCGATGCGGTATCGCCCGGCCCAGATGATGCGTCTGGCGCAGTTTGGGCTGGTGGACATGCTGGCTACCGACGCCAGCATCTGGCGTTGCCTGGGCTGCGACACGTGCACCGCTCACTGTCCCCACAACATCAGCGTGCGCCGCCTGGTGGAGGTCATGCGCCAGAAGGTGATGCAGGACTATCTGACTCAGGGACTGGATGTATTGGACGGAGATGAGGCGCTGCACAAGGGGGTGCAGGCTCTCGGCATGTTGGGTGAACGCATCGGTGCGCATTACAATGTCTCTGGCGAGGACAATACCGCTCGCCTGGCCTGGACCGACAATCTGGCCCCTGAAGACAAGCCGGAGGGGTTGGTGCGCGATACCGAGGCCGACCTGGCCTACTTCGTGGGCTGTGTCTCGGCTATGTTTCCTATGAGTTACGGCATCCCCCAGAGTTTCGCCACCGTGTTGAGCCGTGCCGGTGTCAGTTTCACGACTCTAGGCGGCGATGAGCGATGTTGCGGATTCCCACTACTGATGGCGGGCCAATTGAAGCAGGCGGAACCGCTGATCCGTCATAATGTGGAACAGATGCGGGCGTTGGGGATACCCCGGTTGGTCATGACCTGTCCCTCCTGTTACCACATGTGGCATCATACCTATCCCGAGATCCTCGGCGAGGAACTGGGCTTCGAGGTCGTGCACGCTGTGGAAGTGATGTCTGATCTGGTGGCCGAGGGGCAGTTGGAGTTGACGGAACCTCGGCGTACGGGCGTGGTGACCTATCACGACCCGTGCGACTTGGGGCGCAAGAGTGGCATTTTCGACCCGCCGCGTGAGGTGCTGCGCCGGGTGCCGGGTTACACCTTTGTCGAGATGCAGCAGTCGCGGGAACACGCGCTCTGTTGCGGTGGCGGTGGTGACCTGGAGACGTTTGACCCGGACCTGGTGCAGGAAGTGGCAGCACAGCGCATCGCCCAGGCGGCGGAGGTGAATGCGACGGTGCTAGTCTCGGCCTGTCCCCAGTGTGTGCGCACTCTTTCCAAGGCGGCCCGCGCTCAGCGGGTGCGCATCCGGGTGATGGACCTGACCCAGTTCGTCGAGATGGCGTTGGCGTGAGGGTTGGTAGATTGGTAGGTTGGTAGATTGGTAAATTGGTAAATTGGTGGTACACTGTGATTTACCGGTCGCCAGTTTATCACGAAACCCTGGAGGAGTAGCCAATGGCTGAGGTGAAGGAAATTGCTACGGTTGAATATGGCGTGCGACCGCGCGTCATATTCCGTCCGCCTGTCTACTACCCCGAATCAGATGGAGAGCCTATGGCCGAGACTGACACACACATCAACCAGTTGATCTACCTGCGCGAGGCTCTGAACGACTACTTCCGCGATGATCCCAACGTCTACGTCGCTGGTAACCTCTTCCTCTATTACGAGGAGGGCGACCCCACCGAAGTCGTCGCGCCGGATGTCTTCGTCGTCAAAGGGGTACCGAAGCGCGACCGTCGTATCTACCAGGTGTGGAAAGACAACAAGGGGCCGGACGTGGTGTTTGAGCTGACCTCGCGGGGTACTCGTCAGAAGGACCTGGGATCGAAGAAAGGCGTCTACGAAGTGCTGGGCGTGGGGGAATACTTTCTGTTCGATCCGTTCGGGGAGTATCTGACGCCACGGCTGGTGGGCTTTCGGCTGGCGAGGTGGGGCTACCACCAGATAGAGGACGAGGAGCCGCTGGTGAGCCGGGTGTTGGGGCTGGAGTTACGGGTGGAAGGGGAGATGCTGCGGCTGGTGGACCCGGAGACGGGTGAGAAGTTGCTGACGCCGCTGGAGGCGCAGGAGTCTCGTCGGCTGGAGGCCGCAGCCCGCCGCCGGGCAGAGATGTTGGCAGCGACGGAGGCCGAGGCCCGCCGTCAAGCGGAGATGTTAGCAGCGGCGGAGGCCGAGGCCCGCTGCCAGGCCGAGGCCGAAGTCGAGCGGCTGCGGGCTGAACTGACTCGCCTGCGTGGGGAGACGGCTGAATGACTCAGTTGAACAAGATTGCCATCAGTGGC
>JAUWOI010000300.1 GCA_030612185.1 Anaerolineae bacterium | reverse complement strand
ACGGAACAAGCGGGACACACCCGCTGGAGGAAGGGGAGTTCGATCTCGATGGGATGCTCCCCTTCGTGGGCGGCGGGGTCAAAGGTGATGCGAGGGTCGGCGGCGACGAGCGCCTGGGCCAATTCCCCGTCCACCGGCATGACCCCCAGCGGCGTTTCGAAGCCCCCCTCGGCCCAGCCGGAGATGGGGTCGGAGAGGGGCGACTGGTGGTCGGAGGCGATGATAACGGCGACGTCGTACTGTCCATCTGCCAGTTGCTTGAAGCCATGGGCGGCCACCGGGCCGGAGTAGACGTAGCCCGCGTGGGGCACGATGAGGCCAGTGGGTTTCCCATGTACCGGCTCGACCGCTGCCAGCATCTCGTCCACCATCCGCGTCAGTTCGTCGGGCTCACCGGGGTACCAGGCGCCGGCGACGACGGCGGGGCGGATGCGGCCGGGGGGCACGGTGAGAGAAGGGGACACGGTGGGAAGAGGAAGCGGTGTCGCCGTGGCCTCCGTCGTTGGCGTGGCCGCCGGCACGGCGCAAGCGGAGAGCAGCAAGGAGGACAGTGCTAACACGAGAAATGGTTTCGGGTTTCGGGTTGCAGATTTCATGCACTTCTGCCTTTCAGTCATCATTGTCCCGCTGTTCGAGGTTGCTCATCCACTCAACCTCCAACTCCATCCCCAACCGCGCGAGGACATCCCGTGCCTCCCGCCACATTGCCCCCCCCCCGCGCTACGTCCCCCTGGTCCATCTCGTACCTGGCCCACGCTCGCAACGTACGTGCTCGTTCTCCCTCGGCACCCATTTCGGTGAAGATCTGCGCGCTTTCGGCAAAGCAGGCCACTGCATCGCACGTCTTGTCGCCGATGGTGATGGGTTTCGCTGTTTGTACCGTCACCATTCCCATGGTGCGCCACGCTCTGCCAATGAAGGGCGGTGCTTCCACTTCCTGCGCCGCCGCCAGCGCCCGTCGCGTCGCCGCCAGCGCATCCTCCACCTTTCCTTGCCCCAAGCACGCCTCTGCCAAGAAGCGGTACGTGTCTGACAGCCATCCCCCCTGACCGGCAATCTCAGCCCACCGGATGATCTGCCGCAGGTTGTACTCGGCAGCGTGATACTTCCCCAGTCCGACCTGCGCCCCACCCAGGTTGCTGAGAAATGCCATCTCTCCATTACGATTCCCGGTCTCGTAGGCGATCTTTAGCGCCTCCTGGTAGAGAGCAGCGGCGGCACGGTAGTCCCCCCGCAATCGGGCATGTTCGCCCAGGTGGTTCAACATTGTCCCTATCCTCTCCCTGTCGCCCAACTTCTGATATAGCGACACCGCCTCCGCGTTAGCGCGAGCGGCATCCCCGCGGTGTCCCAGCATACTATGCACTCCGCCCAGCAAGTTCAGGCTGTCCGCCATCTCGCGCTGGACACCCAGTTCGATGCTGAGCCATAGCGCATGCTCGCCCAGCGCCAACGCCGCTTCTGTGTCTCCCAACCTGTAGAAACCCCACCCTTTCCTGAACAGCGCCCTCGCCAGTTCTACTTTCGCGGTGTCGCCCGCGCCTCGTGCTATCTCCTCCGCCCGTCCCGCGCTTTCCAGTGCGGCGGGGTAGTCACCTTGAGCGTCCTGTGTTCGGGATAGTCCGTTCCATCCGCGTGCCTGTGCCACTGTGTCCCAGTCTGCTTCTGCCGCCACCCGCATCGCTGCGTAGGCCTCTGCGGAATCTGCGTATCGGGCCTGCCACAGCAGCATCTCCCCCAGCCCTTCGTACAAAACCACCCGCTGGACCGCGTAGACTTCGGAAGTGGTGTCCGCCTGGGGGACCTCGGAAGGCTCATCCGGCAGCAAATCCAGCGCCTTCTGATAGTAGCCGATAGCCACGTCTGGCGCGTAGGTACTGCGGGCCTGTTTCCCGGCCTGTCCGTACCACCCCGCGGCCTGTGCCATCTCCCTCGCCAGTTCGTAGTGTCCCCCTATCAATCCGGCGTATTCTCCCACCCGCTCGCCGCTTCGCTCGACCAGCCACGCTGCCACCTGCGCGTGATATATCCGCCGCAGTCGCCTCAGCACGCTCTCGTAGGTAGCATCGTGCAAGATAGCATGCTTGAATGCGTACTCTTTTTCTCCTGCGAATGCCGACTCGTCCCGCCGAAAAACCAACTCCTTCTTGCACAACGCCTGCAACACGGCGCGGACCTCTTCCCGGTTCATTTGCTCATCCATAGACTCGCAGATTCGCTTCACCGCGCCGTCCCAGAACACTCGCCCCACTACGGAGGCGCGCTGCAACATCTCTCGTTCTGTCAGCGGTAGCTGATCCAACCGCACCTGGAGCACCCCGACCAGCGTCGGCGGTATGCGTATCTCAATCAACCGCTCCGGTCTTACCTGCCATTTTTCCATACCTGTCACGACGACATCGTCTTCAATCAGGACCCTAATGAGTTCCTCAATGTAGAACGGATTCCCCCCTACCCGGTCCACGATCATATCCTGCAAGTCGGGTGGTATCCGATCTACTTTGCGCAGGATCTCCATGACTAACTGATGGCTGTTTTCCTCCGAAAGCGGGCGCAACTCCAGGCTCGTGTGTGCTGCCTGTCTCTGGCCCCACGATGATCGCCGCTCAAAGAGGGATGGACGAGCCAGGCAAACGATCAGCAGGAGCGCGTGGCGGCACTCCCGGGCCAGGTGGTCAATCAATTCTAGCGAACCCTCGTCGGCCCAGTGTATATCTTCCAGATAGATCAGCGTCGGACTGCGCCGTGCCACTGCTGTGAAGAACTGAACGATGTAATGGAAGGCACGGTCGCGAATCTGCCGCGCGTCGCCGAGAATTCCCCGCAGGTGAGGACTGGCGGAGAAGTCGAAGCCGATGAGATGGCCAATAAAGTGAGATTTCTCCACCCCGTCCGCCCCCATGATCTCTGTGATGCCGTGTTCCAATTTCTCCCGTGCCACGGCGGCCGGGTCGCTGTCCCGGATCCCAAAACGGAACGAAAAGAGGTCGCGGATGAGGAAGTAGGGCAGGTTGCTCATCTGCTCGCCAGCCCGCCCCTTAAAGTGCAACACCGTCTCCGATAGCAGTGTGATCCAGTTGTCGAACTCGTACAACAATCGAGATTTGCCCACCCCCGCCTCACCAGAGATGGTGACGACCTGTGTTTCTCCTTTCGCCATCACATCGTTCAGAGCCTCCTGCAACTGCGCCAGTTTTGTCTCCCGCCCTACCATCCGCGTCTCAATACCCCCCACTCTCCGTCTGGCAACACGGAAAACGCGCGGCTTGGCTCGCAGTATCACGTAGATCGGAATCGGTTCCGTCTTACCCTTGACTGTGATCGGCTCCATCGGGAGGACGCTGAAGATGCCATGCACGTGGCGGTAGGTGTCGTGCGAGACGAGGATGCCTCCCACAGGCGCTGCCTGCTGCAGCCGGCTCGCCAGGTTGACCGTGTCTCCTATCGCCGTGTATTCGGCAGTCGTTCCCACCGCACCCAGCATCACAGGGCCAGTGTGAATCCCTATCCGGATAGAGAGTGGAGAACGGAGAGTAGAGGTTGGAGATCTTGATCCGCTAATCTCCAATCCCCAATCTCCAATCTCTTTTTGCATCACTAACGCTGCCCTGATTGCTCGCTCCGGGTCGTTCTCGTGCGCGGTCGGCGCGCCGAAGAGCGCCATCACCGCATCACCCATATGCTTGTCAATTGCGCCGTCGTGGGCGGCGATCACTGCGTCCAGGCGTGCCCAGAGGGCATTCATTGTGTCTCGCACCTCTTCGGGATCCATCGCCTCCGCCATCGATGTGAAGCCGGAAATGTCGGCAAAGAGGACAGTGACCTGCTTGCGCTGCTCAACGGCGACTTGCATTTCGAGCACGGTCAGTCTCTCGCGTGCGACGGCTACCATCGTGTCCACTACCTCGTCGCCCAGGATGGCACGCTGCGTCTCGAGCGCCGAGATCGCCCGCTTCAGTTCCTCGCGTCTTGTCATAGTCTTCTCCCGATCCAGTTCACTGATCCGGCGGCCCTGGCGGCACCTGCACCGGTCCCTCTCGCGGTTCGCCGGGCCACCAGACACCGGGGATGGGCTCGCCGCAGAACTCGCACGTGCCATTCACGATGTGATACTCCACCACGCTGAACCCCTCGCGGCGGATGAGCACTTCACCGCATGCGGGGCAGTAGGTGTGGTTGGCCGCGTGAGCCGGCACGTTGCCGATGTAGGCGAACTTGATCCCCTCCTCCTGCGCTATCTCCCAGGCCCGCTCCAGCGTTTCTACCGGCGTTGGCGGCAGATTGGTCAGTCTGTACTGCGGGTGGAAGCGGCTGAAGTGGAGCGGCACGTCTGGGCTCAGGTCATGCGCTACCCAGTGGGCCATCGCTCGTAGTTGGTCCAGACTGTCGTTGAGCGTCGGCACGACCAGGTTGACGATCTCCAGGTGGGTGCCGCTCTCGTAGACGGTCTGAATAGCGCGCAGCACCGGCCCCAGTTCCCCGCCGCATACCTCCCGGTAGAATTCCTCGTCGTATCCCTTGAGATCAATCTTGATCGCGTCCACTGCCTGACACAATTCCCGCAGAGGCTCAGGGTTGATGAACCCGGCGGAGACGACGACGTTGCGTAATCCCGCCTTCCGCGCCAACTGCGCCGTCGCCAGCATATACTCGTAGAAGATGGTCGGCTCAGAGTATGTGTAGGCGATCACCGATGCCTCGTACTGCTGTGCGTAGCGGACCACGCCCTCCGGCGGGAGATCAGTGTTCTCGGTCTCCTCCGGCGGAACCTGGGAGATGGCCCAGTTTTGGCAGTAGAGACAGGATAGGCAGCATCCGGCAGTGGCAATGGAGAAAGCGGCGGCGGTGGGCAGGTAATGGTAGAAGGGCTTCTTCTCAATGGGATCAACGTGCACCGCGCAGGGGTTGCCGTAGACCATTGAGTACAGCCGGCCGCCCCGGTTCTCCCGCACACGGCAGCGGCCCCGCTCGCCGTCGGCGATGATGCAACGGTGGGGACAGAGGTTGCACTGGACGAAGGCCCCGTTATGCTCGGGCAGGTGGCAGTAGGAGACAGGCAACGGCTCTTCCAGCGTGCCGTGGCAGGCGGCGCAGTTAAGGGTGCCCTCGGCGGCCGTGGAGACGTAGTAGCGTGCCTCGGTTGACCAGGGGGCAGGTGGCTCAGCAGGCGCGATTCCCCCCGCCTCCTGGGGCGACCATTCCCACCAGCGGTTGCCGCTCAAGGCGGCGGCTGCCCCCGCTCCACAAGCAGCCAGCGCCCCAGCGCCGAGCAGAAACCGCCGTCGCGTGATTCCACTACTCATCTACTCATTCCTCATCTACCCATTTACTCGCTTACTCACCCACTCATCACTTCTCAGAATCCGTGCAGGCTCTCCAGTCGCACCGTGCGTACCAGCCAGGGCACGCCGACGAAGGTAAACAGCACCAGGCCGAAACCGATCACGGCCAGCGCAGCCGAGCGCCGGCCGCGCCATCCGCGTAGTGCGCGCACGTGCAAGAGCAGCAGATACCATAACCAGGTGATGAGCGCCCAGGTCTCCTTGGGGTCCCAACCCCAGTACCGGCCCCAGGCGTTCTGCGCCCAAATTGCGCCGGTGAGGATGCCCAGCGTCAGCCAGGGGAAACCCAGTGCCACGGCCTTCTCCATCGTGCGCTCGATCTCCTCACCCCCCCCAGCCCCCCCTACGAGGAGGGGAGTTGTGTGCTCGCCCTTGTCCGGTGACGGCCGCAGCACCAGCCGCATCAGTCCCAGCCCGGCGGCCACGCCGAACGCCCCGTACCCCGCCATCGCGG
>JAUWOI010000264.1 GCA_030612185.1 Anaerolineae bacterium | reverse complement strand
TGACTCCACTGAAAAAAGGGCTAATCTTAACGCAGAGACGCAAAGGCGCAGAGATTCTTGAATGACGCTTCAATATTTTTGAGAATCAAGGCCTTTGACGGAACAAATCTTCTTCTACTTTTCAATTCTCTTTGCGTCTCTGCGCCTCTGCGCCTCTGCGCCTCTGCGTTGAAGATTTTGGTTTTTTCAGTAGAGTCCTTCATTGTTTTCCACCAATCACATTCTACGTATCTCAAGACCTCCGAGGTTTCAGAAAACCTCGGAGGTCTATTCTACAATAACACAAGTATCACGGGGACGATAAAAATGATGCCCAGGAAAAGGGTGAAGTTCCTGCGGCGGCGGGTGATCCAGGCCAGCACGTTCGAGATGGCCCGCTCGTAGGGCCGGTAGGCCAACAGGATGAGGGGCAAGGAGACTATGGTTGCGCAGGCCATATGCGTCACTACTACCGTTACTGCTCGTGGGTCCCCCAGCAGCGCCGCTGCGACCAGCGTGTCCGCCAGGGTGGAGATGTTCGCCCCCAGGATGTAGGGGATAAAATGTTCTCCCGGCGCATATAGCCACGGGCGGAGAGGGGGACCAGGATGCCTACGGAGATGGAGACGGACATCGTGAGCAGGGTGATCACCAGGCCCATCAGGAACATGACCTCGGGGCGATAAATCAGCCTGGGTATCTGGCCGAGGTCGGTCTTCTCCAGACGAACCTGAGGCAGGGCCTGATCGAAGAGACGGAAACTGAGCGTCACCAGTGCCACACCAACTACGAAAAGCGCCCAGCCGGGGAGGAAGGCCGCGAGGGGGCCGATCAGGGGCTCCAGTCCCCGGTTGACGCCGGCTGCCAGTTTCTCCAGGGCGGGAAGGGAGAGATGGTTGAGCCAGCCCCGGCCGAGGATCAGCAGACCCATTGGCAGGGCCAGCAACTGGACCGAGCCGGTAAGCAGGAGGGAGAGAACGCCTGCAGTGAGCGCGGTCCAGCGCTCGTGCCCCCGCAGGGCGTAGATGAAGCCGGCCAGCAGGACGATGAAGGAAGCGCCCAGGCGGGAGCCGGCGACCATGGTGAAGGCATTGAGAGGCGACAGCGCGTCGGCGCTCAACAGGGCCACCGCTGCGGCCGCCACCGGCGACCCGCTCAGGACCAGACATGCCGTCAGCCAGCCGAACCCCAAACTGTCGGCGCCGTTGGTGATTTCCAGGTGGCCTCCCAGGAGCGGCGCCAACTCTCCGGCTCCCTCTTTCATCAGCCCCAGGGCGAGGGTAAAGAGCAGGAAGCCAGAGAGCGCCAGCCCCGGTTTTTTCCAGTTCAGTCGTTTGCCCTGCCGGCTTCCCACCTGCTGTTCTCCCTGCGCCTCGGTCTCCACCTGCGCGAAGTAGGGTCCTATGAAGCGGGTGCATTCTAGCACAATCCCCCCGTGTATGCAAGTTGGCTCAACTGGGTGGATTGGAAAACTGAGAAAGTGGTTTGTGCGCGAAAGTGCGCGTCTGAGCCCTGAATCGCGCAGAATCACGCACGGAACCTTGACAAATCGCGCACGATGTGCTATAATAACGACCATGAGTGAGCGATCGTTGCCTGCTTTGACTGCCGAAAGGCGCACCGCCATCGCCAGGATGGTGGCGGAGGACGGTGTTGTTCGTGTAGCGACACTGGTGGCCCGCTTCGGCGTGAGCGCTGCGACCATCCGGCGGGATATGAAGGCGTTGGAAGAGCAGGGGAGGGTGCGGCGCGTGCACGGCGGGGCCGTGGCCATTGAGGAAGTTGTGCCGGAGGGCATCTCTGTCCCGCCTGGAACGCAGGAGGCGCGCATCGGCCAGGTTGCGGCTGAGATGATCACCGCTGGTGAGACTGTCTTCCTGGGCCCGGGACGGCTCCCGTTGGAAGTAGCGCGCTGTCTGAGTTCGCGCACACGGCTTACTATCGTCACCAACGGGCTCGGGGTAGCCCACTGGGTTGCCGCTAACACATCTCATACCCTGATCGTCACGGGTGGACAGGTCGAAGGGCGTGGCCTGGGGTTGGTGGGCCGGCTGACCAGGGCGGCGCTTTCTAGCCTGCGAGCCGACCACGTGATCCTGGAGTTGGGAGGCGTCAGCGCTGTGGACGGCCTGACCGACGATAGCCTCCCACAGGCAGAGATAGTTCAGATGTTGTTAGAGATCGGGGCTCAGGTCATTGTCCTGGTATCGGCTGAACGGGTGGGGCGGGTGGCAGCGGCCTACATCGCTCCCGTTTCCGAGGCGGACATCATTGTCACTGCCCGCGAGGCCCCTTCGTCGTTCCTGTGGGACCTGAGCGAGTCAGGTGTGCGGGTTGTTCTAGCGTAGGCACCGGCCTGAAGAGTGATGCTGGATACCTGAAGAGCCGGTGCATGAGTGGCCTAACACCGCCTGTGTACGGCGGTGCCAAATCAAATCGAAAGGAGCATAGTCAGATGTCAAGTGTAACGTATGAACACGTGTATAAGCGATTCGGTGATGTCGTCGCGGTCAACGACCTCGACATCAAGATCGCTGATAAGGAGTTCCTGGTCTTCGTCGGTCCTTCTGGCTGTGGCAAGACCACATCTTTGCGTCTCCTGGCTGGCCTGGAGGAGATCAGCGAGGGCGATATCTACATCGGCGACAGGCTGGTCAACGATGTGCCGCCTAAGGATCGGGACATCGCCATGGTCTTCCAGTCCTACGCGTTGTATCCCCACATGTCGGTCTACGACAACATGGCCTTTGGCCTCAAACTGCGTAAGACCCCCAAGCAGGATATTGACCGGCGCGTACACGAGGCGGCCAGGATGCTGGGCATTGAGATTCTGCTTGACCGCAAGCCCAAGCAACTGTCCGGTGGCCAGCGGCAGCGTGTGGCGCTGGGCCGTGCTATCGTGCGCGAGCCGCACGTGTTCCTGATGGACGAGCCGCTCTCCAACCTGGATGCCAAGTTGCGCGTACAGACGCGCGCTGAGATCAGCAAACTCCACCAGCGGCTGGAGACGACCTTTGTTTACGTTACCCACGCCCAGGTCGAGGCTATGACGATGGGTACCCGCATCGCGGTGATGAAGGATGGTCTCTTGCTGCAGATAGATAGCCCGCAGGTGCTCTACGATACTCCGTCCAATATGTTCGTCGCCGGCTTCATCGGCAGCCCCTCGATGAATTTCTTCGACGCCCAACTGGTGGAGCGGGATGGCAAGGTATCTGTGGATTGCAAGAGTTTCATTCTGGAGGTTCCCGAAGATAGAGCAGCCGTCTGCCGTCAGCACCTAGGTCAGGAGGTTATCTTCGGCATCCGCCCCGAAGACATCCACGATCCCGAGTTTGCCCCGCCAGGTATCACGAAGGCGCTGGTGGAGGCCAAGGTGGACGTGACCGAGTTGATGGGCCATGAGGTTATCGTCTATCTGGTGACGGAGAAAGCCCAGTTCCTGGGTCGTTTCGATCCCCGCACGGGCGTACGGGTGGGCGGCATGGTCCACGCGGCCTTCAATATGGATAGCATGCAGTTATTCGACAAGCAGACGGAATTGGCGATTCGATAGGAAGTAAATAGGGAAACGAGGAAACGAGTAGATGAGGGATGTGCTCCCTTATCTACTCGTGTACTTGTATACTCATTTGCTCCCGAAGGAGCAACGATGGCAGACCTGGATTTGATGCGCGAGTTGGCGATTGAGGGTAAGACCAGGATTCTCCTGCTGGTGCTGGATGGGGTGGGGGGGGTGCCGATGCTACCCGATGGTCCCACGGAACTGGAGGTGGCGCGCACTCCCAATCTCGACGCGCTGGCCGCCAGATCCATTTGCGGCATGAGTACGCCTGTCGCGCCTGGTGTCACCCCCGGCAGCGGGCCTGGTCACCTGGCCCTTTTCGGCTACGACCCACTGCGGTACGAGATCGGGCGTGGGGTGTTGGAGGCGCTGGGCATCGGCTTCGACCTGCAGCCTGGCGACGTGGCGGCGCGTGGTAACTTCTGCACTATTGACCCTCAGACGGGCCTGATCACCGACCGGCGGGCGGGCCGCATTCCCACGGAGGTGGGAGCCCGGTTGTGCGATAAGTTGCGCACGATTCGACTGCCGGGCGTGAAGACGTTCGTCGAGCCGGTGAAGGAGTACCGCTTTATGCTGGTGCTGCGGGGTGAGAACCTGCACGATGGCCTGACGGAGACCGATCCCCAGCAGGTGGGCAAGCCGCCGTTGCCGGTCGAGCCTCTGCGTCCCGAGGCGGCTCGCACGGCGGAACTCCTTAACCAGTGGCTCGCCGAGACGCGGAAACTTCTGGCCGACGAGGTCCCGGCCAACGGCTGTAACCTGCGTGGCATTGCCAAGGATCCTGGGCTGCCCAAGATACCCGAGGTCTATAAACTGCGCTGTGGGGCCATCGCCACCTATCCGATGTACCGGGGCGTGGCCCAACTGGCCGGGATGGAGGTGTTGCCCACGGGTGAGACCATCGAGGATGAGGTCGAGACGCTCAGGCAATATTGGGCCAACTACGACTTCTTCTTCTTCCACGTCAAAAAAACCGATAGCCGGGGAGAGGATGGGGACTTCGAGGGCAAGGTGGCGGTGATCGAGCACTTTGACGCGGTTCTGCCCGACATCCTGGCGCTGGAGCCGGACGTGATCATCGTCACGGGCGATCACTCCACCCCGGCGTTGTGGAAGGCGCACAGTTGGCACGAACTGCCGGTGCTATTGTGGTCGTCCTACGTCCGGCGCGACGGCGTGACGCAGTTCGGGGAGCGACCCTGCATGGCCGGTGGCCTGGGCCACATTCAGCACCCCGATCTGCTGCCCCTGGCGGTGGCCCACGCGGGACGGCTGGCTAAATTCGGAGCCTGAACAGAGTTAAGGATCACTTTAGCAGTACTTTTTACCTATTGACTTGGACTGTTGTATCGTTTATAATGAGTGAGTAATGCAATCACCGACAGGAGGTGTCTATGGACATAGATTGGGCATCGGTTGCATTGGTCACAGTTAATAGAAAGGGGGCCTGTATGGGTTTATGCTAATAGATGGTGAAACATAGTTCGCGCTGGTCTACTGTTGTACTAAAGGCCAGCGCGTTTTTTTGTGTGCTTTACACAGAGAGAATAAGGTTCTTCTTGCACTTTCGTTACCTGCTCGTTACCCTCACCTGATATAATAATCATAGTGGGATTAATCGTACATTCAAAAGAACCCGGTGGTGTGCGTGATAGCCGTTATTGTGTTTGGGGCAAACAACTATCGAAACGGGGGCCGTCTCTTCAAAGGGGAATGCGATAGCCTACGGGCAAGGCAGACCGGTGAACAGGCTCCCAATTATGAGAGCAGGTTCCAATACAGCGGCACACGGCGCGGCGGGGTTCGGTTTGGTATTACGGTTTCTCTTTCTCTTCTCCTTTCGCTGAGAGCCAGGGTCTGGTGACCCTGGCTCTCCGTGTGTTTAGGGCCATCATAGTGTAGAGATGGCCTTTAGTCTCCCAATATCGTCCGCGCCGCCACCAGGCCCGAGGCTGAGGCTTGCACCAGTCCGCGTGTGATGCCTGCCCCGTCGCCGCAGGCATATAGCCCGCGTATCTCTGTCTCTAGTTCCGTCGTCAACTTGATCCGGTTGGAGTAGAACTTGACCTCGACCCCGTAGAGCAACGTGTGGCGCGAGCACACGCCCGGCATCACCTGATCCAGCGCGTGCAGCATCTCCAGGATGTTGACGATGTGGCGATAGGGCAACACCAATCCCAGGTCTCCCGGTTCGGCGCTCTTGAGCGTGGGAGTGACGAGCGAGCGGCGCAGTCGCTGTTTAGTAGTGCGGCGGCCATTCTCTAAGTCGCCCAGCCGCTGCACGAGCACGCCGCCGCTCAAAAGATTCGCCAGCCGGGCGATAGATTGGCCGTAGGCTACCGGATCGTCGAATGGCTCGGTAAATTTTTTGCTCACCAGCAGGGCAAAGTTGGTGCTGGCTGTCTTGTGGTCGGCGTAGGAGTGGCCGTTGACCGTGACGACGCCGCCCGCGTGCTCCAGCGCGACCTCGCCGTAGGGGCAAACGCAGAAGGTCCGCACCAGGTCGTCGAATGAGGGCGAGTAATACAGGAACTTGAACTCGTAGAGCAGGTGGGTGAGGGGCTCCACTACCTTGGCCGGTAGTTCAACCCGCACGCCCAGGTCTACAGGGTTACAGGTCAGCGTGAGTCCTAACTCGGCGGCGATGCGCTTGAGCCATTCGGCCCCCTCCCGCCCCGGTGCCAGGATCACCCGTGGCGCTTCGATCACCTCTCCGCGCTTCGGCTCGACGCCGACGACGGCCCCGTCGTTGACCAGTATCTTCGCCACCGGCGTGAGCATCTTCACGTGAACTCCCCGTTCCACCAGGTCCTCGTACATAC
>JAUWOI010000473.1 GCA_030612185.1 Anaerolineae bacterium | reverse complement strand
CACCACCGGACCGTCGCCGTATTCGGCCACGTCCCAGGTGTACTCACCGTGCGTCAACTCGTCGCATTGGGCGAGGGTGTCGGTGATGCGGGCTGAGCTGGTTCCCTCGCAACATAATAATAGCATACTCTCAGATGCTGGTCAACAGGGGCAGAGGTGGCGAAGTCGGTGACGTCACAAACTGGCGCAGCCGCCCTATTACTTCCCGAAACCGCGCCGCCGGCCCGGTGACGGAGAGGTGATCCAAGAAGGTTGCCGCCAGCCGCTCATCTCCAAAGACCTGTTCTTGAGGGCAAGCCAACCACATCATCGCCCACGAGGCATCGGACTCTATTCGTTCGCTCGCTCCCGTGGACTCGCAGACTCAGGAACGGACAGGTTTGGGGAACCGCTCGACTTCCCCGATGAGCGACCACGGCCCGGTCCAGGTAATGCATACCTGGGCCATCTGTCCCCGCCAGTCCTGCTCGTCCTCGAAGAAGACCAGTTTGCCTGTGCGGGTGCGCCCCCACCAACGGGCCTTCTTCTGTCCTTCAACCAGCACCTCGACCGTCTGTCCCAGCAAGCGGCTGTTGATCTCGGCCACGATCTCGGCCTGCAAGTCGTCGAGTGCCTTGCGGCGGCGCTCCTTCTCCTCCGGCCCCACGTCGTCGGGGAAGTGACGGGCGGCCAGCGTCTGGGGGCGCGGGGAGTAGCGGGCGATGTGGGCCTTGTCGAGCCGCAGTTCGGCCAACAGATCGTAGGTACGCTGGAACTGGGCCTCCGTCTCGCCGGGGAAGCCGACGATGACGTCGGTAGCGATGGAGATTTGGCTGGTTGGTTGGCTGGTTAGTTGGTTGGTTGGTTGGGGGAGGCGGGCGCGGATGCGGGCGATCAGGCTGCGGTAATCGTCGGCGGTGTAGCCGCGCCGCATGCGGGCCAGCACCTCGTCGTCGCCAGCCTGTACCGGTACCTCGATGTACTCGCACACTTTCGGCAACTCGGCTACCGCGTCGAGCAACTCGTCCGTCATCCAGTTCGGGTGGCTGGTGAGGAAGCGGATGCGTTGGAGGCCTTCGATTTCGTGGAGACGGTGCAGCAGATCTACCAGGGGAGAAACCCGGTTTTTCGGAAAAAACCCGGTTTCTAAGCCGTATCGGTCCACGATCTGCCCCAACAGTGTGATCTCTCTCACGCCCTGGGCCACCAGCGCCTGTGCCTCGGCCAGGATTTCCCCGACGGGGCGACTGCGCTCGGGGCCACGGCGGTACGGTATGATGCAGTAGGCACAGGCGTAGGAGCAGCCCAGGACGATGGGGACGTAGGCCGAGACGAGGTGGCCGCGTTCGTGGGCCGGGAGGATCAAGTCGCCATCTTGCAGACTGTTGCGGCGGGCGGCCTCTGCCGTCTCCAGTGCCTGGCCCTCGTCCACCATGCCTCGCTCGGCCAGGTAATCCAGCAGCGGTCCTGGCTCCGACGGGGGCATGAAGACATCCACCCAGGGGAAGCGGCGGCGCACTGGGGCCGGGTCACGCACGCCCACCAGGCAGCCCATCAGCCCGATAGTCACCTGCGGCCTCCGTTTCTTCAGCGGCTTCAGCGACCCCAGCCGCCCGTAGACCTTGTCCTCGGCCGATTGGCGCACGACGCACGTATTGAGCACGACGACGTCCGCCTCCTCGGTGCGGTCGGCGGGCGCGTACCCCAGCCGCTCCAGCGCCGAGGCCAGCCGCCGCGAGTCGGCCACGTTCATCTGACAGCCAAGGTTCCAGACGTAGTATTTCACGGTGTCATTGTAACGCATCCTGGCGAGGCGTCAAGAATCCCAGCACCTCATCCACCCCCGGCAACGGCGTGCGCAGAAGCGACCGGGCGCGGGAGCAGTCGAGCGGGCGGGGCAGGCCACTGTCGCGGCTGCGGGCGGGAATGACCCTTCGGCTTCGCTCAGGGCAAGTCCGGCAGGGAAGCAGATAGAAACATTCGGCTAAAACTTTTCCATTGCCTCTCTCAATCGTTCACGGGCTTCATCGGAATACCAGCGGTCTACGAAGAATCGTTCTTTCTCCTCCAGGCGCGTCAGAACCTGCGCTTCAACCCTCTCTACTCGATTCCGTTTGATCATCGCAAACGCTTCTTGAGACAACCCACCTAACAATCTGGCCTTTTCGACTGACTTTGGGAGCACCTGCTCCAACGGCAACACCTGGTCCACGATGCCCATTTGAAGCGACTCTTCAGGTTGATAGAACTCGCCGGTGTCCATTATGTCACGGGCATAACGAACTCCGACTATGTGTCGCAGGACACAATCGGCCAGGTATGGAACGGGAACTCCGAGCCTGATCTCGTTGAGGCCCATCAGTTTTCGACCTTGGGCAATAAGCCGGTAGTCGCAACAGAGAGCCAGGATGCACCCACCCGCTATCGCATGTCCCGTTATTGCCGCTATGGTCGGTTTGGGCAACGTGTACAAATCCATGCAAACTCGGTTGAACGTCTGGTAAAAGAACTTGAAATCCTGCCTGGCGAGCCCAAATAGTTGCGGGATATCAAAGCCAATAGAAAAGAACCTCTCATTGGAACTCCCCAGGACAAGGCCGCGTACGCCGGGGTCGTGTGTTACTCCCTGTAGAGTCTCGGACAACTCCTCGACGAGTTGCAGGTCTATTGTGTTTGTGACGCCTCGGTCCAACTTGACAATCGCCACTTCACCATGATGTTCTACGCGTATCATCTTCATATCCACACTCCTGTTGCCTGGCTGACGTTTGCACAGCCCTGAGCGGTTGTCTCTGCCCGCGCCAGGGCCACCGCCTCCTCACCGGTCCTTGCTTGTCCCACCACACTCATCAGTTCTCCCTGACTATAATTATAGCACGATTGACAGGGAACGGGCAAAGCGTGTGGTAGCACCAGGGCTGGTCTCTGGCCTTGCCCCCCGCATTAAAGTTGTCACCGTTTCTCGACTGGACAAAAGTGGCTATTCTGGGGTATCATGGTCTGGTAGTATACTACAGATCCAAGGAGGCAGACATTGACGGACCCACTGCATACTTTCTTCCACCCTCGCGGCATAGCGGTCATCGGCGCGAGTAGCAACCCTACCAAACTGAGTTACGGCGTCCTGCACAACCTGACGAGCCACGGCTACCCCGGCCCTATCTATCCGGTTAACCCCAAGGGCGGGGAGATGATGGGCCTGAAGGTCTACCCTGCCGTGGCGGAGGTGCCCGATCCGGTCGAACTGGCGGTGATCGTGCTCTCCGCCGACCAGGCGGTGCGGGCGCTGGAGGAATGTGGCCAACGCGGTATCCGCACCGCCGTCATCATCGCCTCTGGCTTCGGCGAACTGGGAGCCGGGGGGCGGGAACGGGAGGCCCAACTGCGGGAGGTCGCCCGCCGGTATGGGATGCGTTTTATTGGCCCTAATTGCGTCGGCGTGATTGACACCTACGCGCCGGTTGATACGACCTTTGTGCGCACAATGCCGAAACAAGGAGGCATTGGCTTCGTCTCCCACTCCGGCGCAGTCTGCGGCGGCACGATGGACTGGGCCAGCGCGGTGGGCGTCGGCTTCTCTCGCATCATCAGCCTGGGCAACCAGGTCGATGTGGACATGGCCAACGCGCTGGAGTCGTTGGCGGCCGACCCCCACACACGAGTCGTGGCCGCCTACGTCGAGGGGTTGCCCGACGGCCGCCGGTTCGTGGAGGAAGCGGCCCGTCTGACCCTGCACAAGCCACTGGTGGTGCTCAAAGCGGGCCGAACGGCCAGCGGCGTGCGCGCCGTGGCCTCCCCCACAGGGGCCCTGGCGGGG
>JAUWOI010000072.1 GCA_030612185.1 Anaerolineae bacterium | reverse complement strand
TCACACTGGCGGGCGTGACGCTCATCCCCTCAGCGATCGCGCTAATCTCGATACGGGAACCCCCACCCGAGGACGCAAGCCCGGAGGCGAACGGGCAGATGGAGGGCAGTTGGCTGAAATTCCTGGTCACTGATCACGTCTTTCGCCACCTGACGGTCTGCCGCATCCTGGTCGGCATGATGGGACTGGCAGTGCCCTTCTACGTGGTGTACGCGGCCGACGTGCTACACCTGCCACAGAGCGTCGTCGGCGGCTTCGTGGCCGCTCAGACGGTGGGGGCAGTGGTCGCCAGCGTTGCAATGGGCCTGGTCAATGAGCGCTGGGGACTACGGTACGTGATTCGCATCGGAGGCGCGGCGGCCATTGTAGGGCCACTCTTCGCACTGGCTGTACACCTGACGGGCGGCGCGCGGCTGGCCCAGGCATATCCTTTCGTCTACGTGACACTAGGCGTCACGAACAGCGCCTGGATGCTAGGCTTCTTCAATTCCTTACTGGAGATCGCACCGGAGGGGATGCGCCCGGCCTACATCGGCCTGGGCAACACCATTATGGGGGTGCTGACACTAGCGCCGATAGCAGGCGGATGGCTGCTGGAGGCAACCTCATACACCACGCTCTTTGGCGTGACGGCAGCGATTGTGGCAGCCGGGTTCCTGTCCACCCTGGGGCTGAAGCCACCTCGGCGGGCCGTACTGGTAGAGGAGCAACCGTGAGCGGGCGGCGGAACGGTGACCGGGCCTGGATGCTCACTGCACTTCTAGCGGTGCTGGTGGTTACCACCGGAGTAGCATTGTGGTACTGGCGTGAACCTCTCTGGACCTTTTTTGGCGACCAGGAGCGCATACAGGGATGGGTGGCAGGCTTTGGCCCGTGGGGCCCATTGGTCACCATCGCGCTCAACGTGGCGCAGGTGCTGCTGGCACCGGTGCCGGGCCAATTCGTAGGGCTGGTGAACGGCTACCTGTACGGCATCTGGCTGGGCACTCTCTACAGTATGATCGGGCTGCTGCTGGGGACGACTATGGCGACGGCCTTGGGACGATGGTTCGGGCGGCCACTGGTTGGGCGGCTGGTGAACCCGGAGAAACTGGCACACTGGGATCGAATCGCCGGCCGCCAGGGGCCATTGTTCTTCTTCCTCGTTTTTCTGTTCCCCTTAGTCCCCGACGACATCGCCTGTTTCCTGATCGGTCTCAGTACGCTCAATATTCCGCATATGGTCGTGCTGGCTGCGCTAGGGCGGCTGCCGGGGGTATTCGTCTCCTGCTGGGTGGGAGCCTACGCGACGGAGTTGCCGTGGTGGGCGTGGATCCCGTTGGGCGGCGGGGCGGCGGGGCTGGCGTGGGTCTTCTGGCGCTACCAGGCCCAGTTGGAGGCCACGACGATAGACCTCATCCAGAGATTGGCGGGACGGCGGAAATCGAAGGCCGCGCAAGAAACCTGCGACCCAACTGCGCTGAGAAATCGCTGACCCACTCGAGACTCCACCCAGTATCGGCCACCTGAGGAACAAAAAAACAGGCCGCCAGCCACAGCCGGGCTGACGACCTACTGCACCCCACGGACCGCACTTTAATGGACGAGGAAAAGCCCATCGTCCTCCCGCCCAAGAAAGACGCTCAACCAAAGAACTAAAGCAAGTGTTCAGGGGGGTGAGGAAAACGCTCGCCAAGACCTCCGAGGTTTGCAAAATGGTGCTCTCTCGACAACTTTGAACGGCAGGCGACCCACTTTTCAAGCCAAATTGCGGCCAAAACCTCGGAGGTCTGAACGCTTACGAACAAAAAAAGACTGCCGGCCCCTGCACGGGCCGGCAGCCTTTTGGCTCACCCGCACCTTAACAAGCACGGGGCCAAGGCTGGGGGACCAGGATTTGAACCTGGACTTATGGATTCAGAGTCCACTGTCCTGCCATTAGACAATCCCCCAGGGCACTGCACATTCTACCACAGACCCCCATGCCTGGCAAGCCTCTACGCCAGCGAGACCAGAGTCTCCTCTGCCGCATCCAACCGTGCTAACACCCGCTCGCGCCCCAGGACCGCCAGCGACCCGAACAGCGGCGGCGCGACCTTCTGTCCGGTCACCGCCCAGCGCACGACGCCGAACAACTGCCCTGCCTTGAGCCCCAGTTCGTCTGCCAGCGCCCGCATCGGCGGCTCCATCGCCTCCGCTTCGAAGGGCTCCACCTCCGCCAGCAGCGCCCGCGCCCGCCGCAGCGCCGCCAGGCTTTCCTCGGGCGTCATTTTCTTGCCCACCAGTCTCTCCGCCGGAGGGAGTTCGATCTCCCCAAACAGAAACGCCGTCCACTCAACAACCGTTGCCAATTGCTTCAACCGCTCCCGCACCAGTGGCACAATGCGCCGCAGCATCGCCCGCATCTCCTCAGGGCAGGGATCGGGCACCAGATCGGCTTTCTGCCAGAAGGGCAACAGCCGCTCCAGTAATTCTTCCTCCGATAGATTCCGGATGTAGACTCCGTTCATCCAATCCAGTTTATCATAGGAGAAAACCGCAGGCGCTTTGCTGACGCGGAACAGGTCAAAGCGCTCGATCAACTCCTCCCGGCTGAAGAGTTCCTGCTCCTCCCCCTCTCCCGGCGCCCAACCCAGAAAAGCCAGGAAGTTGAACAAAGCCTCCGGCAGGTATCCCTGGTCGCGGAACTGGACGGCGGACGTTGAACCGTGACGCTTGGATAGCGGCTTGCCGTCAGTGCCGTTCACCAGCGGGAGGTGACAGAAGATAGGGGTCTCCCATCCCAGCGCCTGGTAGAGCAGAATGCGCTTCGGAGCGGTGGAAATCCATCGGTCATCCCGAGTAACGTGGGTGATCCCCATGTGATGATCGTCCACCACCACCGCCAGATGGTACGTGGGAAATCCATCCGACTTGAGAAGGATCAAATCGTCCAGCGTGGTATTGTCAAAGACTACATCTCCTCTAAGAGCGTCATGGACAACTGTCTGGCCCGTCAGCGGAACCTTGAGCCGGATGACATGAGGCTCATGAAGGGAGATGGCGTCCGGCGAGAGATCACGGCAGTGACGATCATACATCGGGGATTGCTTGCGCGCCCGCTGTTCCTCGCGCACCTGCTCCAGTCTCTCAGGCGAGCAGTTGCAGCGATAGGCCAAGCCCCGCTCGACCAACTCCTCCGCCGCTTGCTTATACAGCCCCAGCCGCCCCGACTGGATGTACGGCCCGTACGGCCCGCCGACGGCGTACTCCTCGGCGTTCTCCGCACCAACACGCTGCAACTCTTCCAGACCTGGCCCCTCATCCCAATCCAATCCCAACCAGCGCAGACCATCCATAATGGTCAAGATCGCCTCCGGATCGTACCGCTTCCGGTCGGTGTCCTCGATGCGTAGGACAAACTGTCCCCCCATCTTGCGTGCAAAGAGCCAATCGAAGACCACGGTCCGAACACCGCCGATGTGTAGTTTGCCGGTGGGACTAGGTGCAAAACGAACGCGAACCGTCATTATTTACTCCCTACTCCATACTACTACTTCTTCTGTGCTTTCTCGATCTTGGCCCAAGTATCACGTAACGACACCGTCCGATTGAACACGAGTGTGCCGCCGGACGAATCGGGGTCTACACAGAAATAACCCTTTCTCATAAACTGGTAACGACTTCCAGGTGGCGCACCGGCAAGACTGGGCTCAACCCGGCACGACGTCAACGTCTCCAACGAGTTCTGGTTCAGATTGGCCTTGAAATCAGAGCCTTCCGGCACATCATAAGGGTCTGCTTTGGTGAAGAGATAGTCGTACAGACGCACCTCCGCTTCGAGCGCGTGGGCCGCCGAAACCCAGTGCAACGCGCCCCTGACCTTGCGCCCGTCTGGAGCCGCCCCTCCCCGTGTCTCTGGATCGTAGGTGCAGTGCAACTCGACCACCTCGCCGGTTTGCTCATCCTTCACCACGCGCACACAGGTGATGAAATACGCATGTTTCAGCCGTACCTCACGACCCGGAGCCAGGCGAAAGTACTTTCTCGGCGGCTCCTCACGAAAATCGTCCCGCTCAATGTAGAGCACGCGGGAGAAAGGAATTTTCCGTGTCCCTATACCAGGATCCCCCGGATGATTCACGGCGTCCAACTCTTCTACCTGGCCTTCTGGATAGTTGTCAATCACCACTCGCAGCGGGCGCAACACCGCCATCACACGCAGAGTGTGCGGGTCCAAATCCTGCCGGATGCAGTGCTCCAAAAAGGCTATATCCACTACATTATCGGCCTTGGCTATTCCGATACGCTCGCAAAAGTCTCGGATTGCCTCCGGCGTGTAGCCACGTCTCCGCAGACCCGATAGTGTGGGCATGCGTGGGTCGTCCCATCCCACGACGTATCCTTCCTCAACCAGTTTTAGCAGCCTCCGCTTACTCATCACGGTGTGGCTGAGATTGCGACGCGCGAACTCGATTTGCTGCGGATGGTAGATGTCTAGTGCATCGAGATACCAATCGTACAAGGGGCGATTATTCTTAAATTCCAGTGTACAAATAGAATGGGTGATTCCTTCGATGGAATCTGACTGGCCGTGAGTAAAGTCGTACGTCGGGTAAATGCACCACTCGTCGCCCGTCCTGTGATGTTCCGCGTGCAGGATGCGGTACATGACGGGGTCTCGCAGACTGATGTTGGGAGACGCCATGTCAATTTTTGCGCGAAGCACGCGGGCGCCGTCCTCGAATTCGCCGGCCCGCATACGCTCGAACAAGTCGAGGTTCTCTTCGACCGAGCGGTTGCGATACGGGCTGTCCCTGCCTGGCCTGGTCAGAGTGCCGCGATACTCTCTGATCTCGTCCACACTCAAGTCGCAAACGTAAGCCTTGCCCTTCTCAATCAACTGCACGGCGTACTCGTATAGTTGCTCGAAATAGTCAGAGGCATAGAACAGCCGGTCATCCCAATCGAATCCCAGCCACCGGATGTCTTCCTGGATCGATTCCACGTATTCGACTTCCTCTTTAGTCGGATTGGTGTCGGCGAAGCGCAGGTTGTAGAAACCGCCGTAATCTTCGGCGATGCCGAAATTGAGGCAGATTGACGAGGCGTGACCGATGTGCAGATAACCGTTCGGCTCCGGTGGAAATCGAGTGTGCACGCGACCGCCGTACTTGTTCGTCCGCAAGTCCTCCTCGATGATGTCGCGGATAAAGTTGGAGGAAGAGGGAGCATCGGTCGTGGTCATATTCGCAGATCCCTTCTCGTTTTTTCCTTCTGTTGTTGTGTTTATCATGGTTTTTTCTCCTCAATCTGATGCTTGATTTGATGCTTGATGGAACATCCAGCAGCCAGTATCAAGTCACTACACCCGGCAAGGTAAAGCTAAAAGTACTACCCCAGCCCACTTCACTCTCCACCCCCACCTGCCCGTCGAGTTTCTCCACGATGCGCCGCGCGATGGACAGCCCCACCCCATGCCCTGCGGCGCGCACCTGGTCGAGCCGTGTGAACGGCGTGAACAACAGCACCTGCCCCTCCGGCGTGAGACCGGGGCCGTTGTCGCGCATCCAGAAACGCACCAGGCCGTCCGCTTGCACCGTTGCCCCCAATTCCACGCGCGGCGGCTGGCCGCCGTACTTGATGGCGTTGCTGAGGTAGTTGACCCACACCCCTTCGACCCACGGGTCGTAACCCAGCGCCACCGGCCAGGTCTCGGACAAGATGATCTCGGCCTGGTATTCCTCGATCATATGGGTTAACCGCCGCTGTGCTTCGGCCACGATGCGCGCCATGTCCAGTGGCCTCGTCTGCACTTCCATCTTGGGCACTTCTGACAGTAGGAGTAACTCGTCAACAATGCTGCTCACCCTGCGCACGCTCCGCGCAATCGTATGCAAATAGCGGCTGAGTTCATCATCCGGCATTGTGGTGTGATCCTGTTCCAACGCCTCGGCAAAGCCGATGACAAGGCCCAACGGGTTCTGAAGGTCGTGGGCCACGGTGTGAGCAAAGGCGTCCAGTTCATATTCGAGCGACACGTTGCCCACTACCTCAATCAGAACTCCAACTTCCGGTGGTGCATCGCCACGTTCTCCGCCATCCCGAGGCCGATCATCGTCGTCAGCAGCGCAGCGGGGCCGTAACTGATGAAGGGCAGCGGCAATCCCGCGACGGGTAGCAAACCCAAGTTCATAGCGATGTTGACGACGAGTTGGAACAGAATCATCGCCAGTGTACCAACCACCAGCAGCCGTCCAACCCCGTCCGACGCAATCACAGCGATCCGCAAGAGGCGAAGGAACAGCACCAGATAGAGTACAAACAACAACATCACACCTGCAAAGCCAAGTTCCTCGGCGAGGACGGCGAAAATGAAGTCCGTATGGCGCACCGGCAGGAAACGGAGCCGGCTCGACGCACCCTGGAAGAGCCCTTGCCCCCATAGTCCGCCTGAGGCGATGGCCATAAATGCCTGCTCGAGTTGATACTCGACGTAAGGATTACTGCTGGGATTAAGGAAACCCAATACGCGATCATGCATATACCCAAAGCCAAGAAAGCCCACCAATTCCCAGAGCGGATAGAGCGACCCCAGCCCCACCACTGCCGTCAGTACCAGGTACCGCATCTTCACGTCCGACTCCAACAACATGACCAGCCACATAAATATGAACACAGCAGCAGTAGCCATATCGGGCTCCAGAAAGACCAACGCCGCCAGAACAAGCGCCATAACAACAGAAGCCAGATAATTGACCACATCGGGGCGCTCGGCGGTCTCCTCGACCACGCTCGTCTTGGGCGCTCCGAAGAGCGGGGGGGCAGGGGAACTACGCTTCCGCCGGCGCCGGCTGAGTATGGCCCCCACCGAGATGGTGAGCAGGTTCATTGCCAGGAACGAGGGCTGAAAGCGGAAAATGCCCAGGTCAAGCCAGCCGCTTACATCGCCGATCTCACTCTGCCCGAAGAAAAGCACGAGCACCAACAAAACGACGGCCAGGAGGTAGGCCAACCACCAAAAATCACCGAGCCACTGATAATCGCGCGGGAAAGCGGCCAGCAGAAAGACCAATCCTATTCCAGCAGCCCCCAAGATCGCCTGTCGCCTCCACAGATCGGCCAGATCGGGATCGAGGCTGCCCAGGTTGGCGCTATAGATCATCACCACACCGTAAGCAGTCAGCAGAATTGTGACCGCGAGCAGCACATAGTCAAAGCGCCGCCAGATACGGAACCTCGTCATCCTACCTCACACCGGGACAAAAAGCTCGTGGAGCAGCCTTTCCAGGCTGCTGGCAGGCTTCGCCGTAGCCTGTCCTGAGTTGGGGCGAAGGGTTCAGCCAAACGGCTCGAAAGCCTGCTCTTTGTGTCACTTTCACCTACGCCGCCCGCGCTTGATCAACAAGGGGATATCGGCAACCAGGCGCGATTCGCGCGCGCTCTGGGAGAAGGTCACCTGGACACTATCGGCGTCAATCGCAACGTGGCGCGAAATCACACTGATGATCTCGTCTTTGAGTGTGTTCAGCATCGCGGGCGAGATACTGGTTCGGTCGTGGGCCAACACCAGGCGCAACCGCTCCTTGGCAACTTCCCCGCTCGACGGTTCGTAATGACGGCCTCGCAGGCGTTCAAAGAACTTCATGGTTATCTCCTACCCAGAGCGCACGAAACGAAGAATTCGCTCAAACAGACCAGGCCTGCGCAGGGGCTGGAACGGCACATCCTCCCCTTGTAGCCGGCGAGCGATGTTGTGAAATGCCTGTCCAGCCAGGGAACTGTCTTTAGAGAAGGCAAGAGGCCGCCCCCGATTCGCAGTGACCAGGATGGCCTGATCCTCCGGCACGACGCCGACGAGGTCAATAGCCAGCAATTCGACGACGTCGGCGATGTCCAGCATCTCGCCGCGCTGCACCATATCCGGCCTCAGCCGGTTGATGATCAGTTGGGGGGGGGCTTTCTCCTCTGCCTCGACCAGGCCGATGACCCGGTCGGCATCGCGCACGGCAGCCACCTCCGGGTTGGTGACGATGAGAATCTCGTCGGCTGGGGCGATAGCGTAGCGAAAGCCTTGCTCGATGCCGGCGGGAGAATCGATCAGGATGAAATCGTGCTGTTCCCGCAGGCTCTCGCAGACGCGCACCATGTCATCAGGTTGGACCGCGCTCTTATCGCGGGTTTGCGCGGCTGGCAGCAGGAAAAGTTCCGCAAGCCGCTTGTCGCGCACCAGCGCCTGGCGCAGCCGGCAACGTCCCTCGACCACGTCTACCAAGTCGTAGACGATGCGGTTTTCGAGGCCCAACATCATATCGAGGTTACGCAGGCCGACGTCGGCGTCAATGACCACCACTCGATGCCCTTGCATCGCTAGTGCAACGCCCAGGTTGGCGGTGAGGGTTGTCTTGCCCACTCCTCCTTTGCCCGAAGTAACCGTAATCGCTCTTGCCCCCATCGGCTCTCCTTACCCCGCCCGTCTCATCTCACTGTCATTCCAGGGAACAGCCACAATCTTTCCTTCGCGCACCGAGGCCATCTCCGGCACAGGCCTACGCCGTCGCTCCTCCGGGGAGCGGGCGATGTGACCGGCGATGCGGAGTTGCGTCGGAGCCAGGTCGAGAGCACAGATCACAGCCCCCTCATCCCCCAACGCCCCGGCGTGCACCACTCCACGCACCCGGCCCCACACCAGTATGTCACCACTCGCCACTACTTCCGCCCCAGGGTTGACGTCGCCGATGACCACAACGTGGCCCGGATAGCGCAGGCTCTGGCCAGAACGAAGCGTGCGCCGCACAACCATCCCTTCGGCAACTGATTCCTCGTCCCCTTCGGTCACGGCCTCCGGCGCGCGTGGGCGAGACAGGCCAAGGCTAATCACCAGCCCTAACTCCTGCGCGGCCGCCTCTGTAATGGGATTCGTGCTGATCAGCGCCCACAACTCAACCTGGTGGCGGGCAAGCAGTGCACGTGCCTCATCAATCTCGGAGTGAATCAATTCCCGCGCCCCGACATCGAGAGCGACGTGGCCACCGCGAAAGAAAGCGGGGTTAGCACCAAGACGTGTCTCCAACGCGAGCAGTCCGGCGTCCCAATCCCCCTCCCCCAGCGTGACGAGCAGCCCCTGGCGGATACCCTTGATAGTGATCGTATCTGGGCTCACATGTTCCCTTTCTGGCATCTTGACGACATTATAGCACAAGAACTGGCAAATTGGTAGATTACGATTGTGGCTCTGATCCACCAGAGGGGGGTTCGGCCAGATGCAGCTGAGGCAATGAACCAACCCGCCGACTTCCGCCGCACTAAACCATTCGTCAGGGCGTGGTCTCATCGCGACTGAAATAATACTCCAGAATGTCGTGGGCCACTGGCACCGCCACCACCGACCCCTCACCTCCGTTGTACACGAAGACGACGACGGAGACCTCTGGCTTCTCCACAGGCGCAAAGGCGGCAAACCAGGCATGCTCTGGCCAGGTACCTTCGCAAAGACCGGCCGCCGCCGCAATATCGTCACAGTACTGGGCCGTGCCGGTCTTGCCGGCCACGCGCAGCCCCTCGATTCGCCCCCGCTCGACCGCCGTGCCGTAGGCCACTGCCCCCTCCATCCCCTGCTGCACCAGCGACCAGTTCTCCGGGCTGATGGGCAGCGTGCGGATGATCTCCGGCTCGAAAGGCTGAGTCACGACCCCCTGGGCATCGGTGACGTGGTGGACGATACGCGGGCGGTAGAGCGTGCCGCCGTTGGCGACGACGTTGACGGCGTTGAGCATTTGCAACGGCGTGACGGAGAGATACCCCTCTCCGATGGACAGGTTATAGGTATCGCCGGTGGACCAGGACTCGCCATACGTGAGCCGCTTCCATTTCGCCGTGGGCACCAGACCGCCGATCTCGCCCAGCAACTCCAAGCCGGTCGGTTCCCCGAAGCCAAACAACCGGGCATACTGGGCGATGCGCTCCACACCCAGTCCCTTGAAGTCAGTCTTCTCGAATCCCCCCCCAACTTCGTAGAAGAAGATATTGCACGAATTGGCAATGCCACCCACCACATCCAGCGAGCCGTGGCCAGCCCGGTTCCAGCAGTAGAAAGACTGCGCCATGCCGGGGTCGTTGGGATAATACTTGTTGGGTACAACGATAGTGCCGGGGCAGGAGAGACGTGTGCGCGGCGTCAGTACCCCCTCCTGGAGGGCAGCAGCCGCCACCACGATCTTAAACGTTGACCCAGGTTGCAGGCGATCTGAGATGGCATGGTTGGACAGCGGCCGATGGGGGTCCTCCAGGCGCTGCCAATCGCGTGCCGAGATACCCTTGGTGAAAATGTTGTTATCGTAAGTCGGCAGGCTGACCAGCGCCAGAATCTCGCCCGTCTGTGGGTTCATCACAATCGCCACCCCGCGCGGCGAGTTCACGTCCGGCTGGGCCATTGCACGCCGCAATGCTTCTTCGACAAACCGTTGCAGGTCGAGATCAAGCGTCAGATGGACATTATCACCTGGCACAGGCGCGGCCTGCTGCTCAACCACGCGGATCAACCGGCCCATCACGTCCTCCTCGACGAGCATCCGGCCCTTCTCCCCCCGCAACACCTCCTCGTAAGTCGCCTCGACGCCTGCGTTGCCGACGCGATCCGTGGCCGGATCGTAACCTAGCGCAACGTATTCCTCCTCACTTTCCTCAGGAATGGGCAGCATATATCCCAGCATCTGCGACACCAGTGGGCTGTAGGGATAATCGCGCACCGATTCCACCTCGACCGACACGCCGGGCAGCGTCATCGCCTCCTGTTTCAACAGCAATGCCGTATCCCGCTCTATCCCTGGTTTGATCACCAACGGGCCATAACTGGCCGTATAGGTATAAGGCACAATCTCGCGCAAGCCTCTGTTGTCTTCACTCCCATGCGCGCTGTCCGCGCTGTAGGGCATATCGAGCAGCATGGCCAAGCGAATGAGCACAGACTCAGCCTCAGCATCGTCATCGGGCAGATAGGCAGTGACGACAGCGACGTTGAAATTGGGGACGTTGCGCACCAGCGGCGTGCCAGCGCGGTCGTAGATGATGCCCCGAGCAGCAGGGATAACGACTGGCCTCAACCGCTGCCGTTCCGCCCAGACGCGGTAGTCTTCGCCCTGCACAAATTGCAGATTCCACAGTCGAAGGCTAAAAACCCCAAGGACGCACAGAACCAGCAAACCCAACACGACAACCCGCGGTGCTCCTATGATTGCCGCCCAGCGTGCCTGCCATCGGCTCTGAGCAATGTCCTGAGTCTGTCGAGGGGCAACCCGCTGCGGCGCTTTGTGCAGTGTCACAGCGAGAATCTCTCCTGCCGCGTTTTTCGCTCCAACCAGGCCAGCGGCTGCCGGACGAACGGAGCCAACACTACGTTAAGCAGCACCGATGGACCAACCACCCGCATCAGCGCAAACCTCCAATCCACCGCATGCCCCGTCCAGGTCAGAACGAACAGCAAGACCAGATGGTAGACCACGACGCCGAGAAACGCCAGGAGCAGAAGACGTACCACTGGCGGACCAAAGCCCCGTCCCCACGACCGCCCGGCCAGGAAGACCACGGCCAACAGAGCCAGTGGGGTCGCGCCCAGTGGCCCCCCGGAGAGTAGATCAACTATCAGCCCACCGATAAAACTCCACATCAGTCCCTCGTCTACTCCGCGCGCCACAGCCCACGCCAGCACGACCAGCAACATCAGATCAGGTCGCGCTCCCCACAGATTCACTCGCGATAGCAAAACGCTCTGGATCAAGGCTATGCCGGTCAGAAGAGGAATGGTCAGGTAGGGGTTAATCTTACACCTCCTGGCGTGAAACGCAAAACGTGAGACTACGGCTCTTCGGGCGGGGGCTCTTCGTCGAGAGGGATCTGTTCAAACACGGTGATCACCAATACCAGTTCCAGCCGCGAGAAGTCCACCACCGGCCGCACGATAGCAGTCTGGAACAGCGCGTAGTCCACCTGCTGCACTTCGGTAACCTGGCCGACGACCAATCCTTTAGGCACAAAGCCGCCCAGCCCAGAGGTCAGCACAATTTCGCCGACGTTGATGCTCTCCTCTTGCGGGATATACTCCATACGCAAGACGCCGTCGGGCCGCCCCACGACCAGGCCTGTGACACGGGAGGTCTGAAGGAGAGCAGTGACGGCGCTATCGGGATCGGTGAGGAGTTGGACTTTGGCCGTGCGCGGGCCCACCTGCGCGACCCGCCCCACCAACCCGGCCCCGCTACTGACGACCGGCATGCCCACCTCTACCTCCTGCCGTGTTCCCACGTTGATGGTAACATAACGCAGGTAGGGATTCGGATCTGTGCCCACCACCTCCCCACACGGGAAAGTGTCGCAAGCCTCCTGGCCAATCACGTCGGCCCCCAGGTAAGCCGAGATCGGATACTCGCTGACGAAGTTCAACAAAGCACGGTATTGCTCGACCCCGGCCTCGTACTCTCTCAAGCGGACATTCTCGACCGTCAGAGCATCCACCTGCGCTTGCAGTTCCTCGACCTCAGCGCGCAGTTCACGCTCTTCGCGCACCGTCTCGAACAGACCACCAGTAGCCTCTACCACGCTCGAAAACGCGCGCTGCAACGGATCGAGCACGTAGTGGAGTACATTCTCCACCGGGATCAGATAGCCGGACTCGTGGGATACC
>JAUWOI010000334.1 GCA_030612185.1 Anaerolineae bacterium | reverse complement strand
GCCATCCGTTGGAGAAGGATATGGAGAGACTGCGAACGCAGGGACTGAGCGATTGGCTGCCCAAGCCCCCGAGCCTTGAGCAAGTGGCTGAAGTGGTGGCGCGGACTCTGGAGTCCTGACCCTTGCCCATGAGTTGAACATTGGAGAGCAAGCACATGAAACTGCGCAAAAGGACACTGATCGCCATTGGCGTGACGTTCGCCTGTCTGGTGCTGATGCTCTACCTCGTCTCGCGCGTCATCTTGCTGGGAAGTTTCGCCGAACTGGAGGAGCAGTATGCCCGCAGGGACGTTGAACGAGTGCTGAGCGCCTTGTCTGATGAACTCGCCGCCTTGGATACGATGGTCTTCGACTGGGCTGCGTGGGACGATACCTACACATTCATCGAAGACGCCAACGAGGGGTATATCGAGTCAAATCTCGTAGACGAAACTTTCACCAGTCCCAGGCTCAACCTGATGCTGTTTATCAACTCCTCCGGCCAGATCGTCTTCGGCAAAGGCTTCGACCTGGATAACGAAGAAGAGATACCCGTCCCACAGAGTTTACAGGAACATCTGACTGACGACGCTCTCCTGCGCCACCCCGACACGGAGAGCAGCGTCGTGGGGATCGTGCTTCTTCCCGAAGGCCCCCTGCTCGTCGCCTCGCGGCCTATCCTGACCAGTGAGGAAGAAGGCCCGCTTCGCGGCACGATGATCATGGGACGTTACCTGGACTCCGCAGAGGTTGAGCGCCTGGCCGAGATCACCCACGTGTCCCTCAGCGTGCGCCGGTTCGATGACGGGCAGATGCCGCCCGACTTTCAAGCGGCGCGTGCAGTCCTCTCGCCATCTTTTCCGCAAGAAGTATCGGTTTTCGTGCAAGCACTGAGCGCCGAGTCGGTGGCGGGATACTCCCTGCTGAATGATATCTACGGAGAGCCCAGTCTCATGTTGAGAGTGGATATGCCCAGGGAAATCTACCAGCAGGGCCAAACTAGCATGCTTTATCTAGTCTTTCTGTTCATGGTGGGTGGCATGGCGTTCACCGGGATGTCCTCATTGATGACGGACAAGATCGTGATTTCGCGATTGGTCCGTCTCAACGCGGATGTCAATAGCATCGGCGCAAGCGGTGACCTGTCAACGCGCGTATTGGCGACAGGCAGAGATGAACTATCAAGTCTGGCTGACACGATCAATGGGATGCTGGCAGCACTGGAACAGTCCAATAGTGAGTTACGTGAGAGCGAGGAACGGTATCGCTTGTTGTTCAACAGTGGCAACGATGTAGTGCTCGTCAGTGGGATGACAGATGAGGGTATGCCGGGCAAACTCATTGCAGTCAATGACGTCGCGTGTCGAACACTCGGCTACACGAGAGAAGAGTTGTTGCAGTTATCTCCTTTGGACCTGGCCACTCCTGAAAACTGGGACGATTTTCCCGCGCTGGCACAGAAGTTTCTGACCGAGAGATGGGTTCTCTTCGAGACGATGGGTCTTGCCAAAGATGGCACACAGATACCTTTTGAGATCAATGCCCATCTGTTCGACCTCGATGCACAGCCCGCTATGCTATCTATCTCCCGCGACATCACCGAGCGCAAGCGGGCGGAGGAGGCACTGCGGGTGTCTGAACGGCGCTTCCGCGATGTGGCCCGTACCACCGGCGACTGGATCTGGGAGGTGGACGCCGAAGGCCGGTACACCTACGTCAGCCCAGTCGTTGAGCAGGTGCTGGGCTACACGCCTGCGGAGATGATGGGCCGGCATTACTGCGACTTCTTTCACCCCAACGAGGAACTAAGGGTACTGATCCAGGAGATTTTCCACAGGAAGGAACCATTTGTCAATCTCGTCGGCTCGAACGTGCACCAGGACGGGCACGAGGTGATCCTGGAAACCAGCGGCCTGCCACTGACCGGCGCGCAGGGCAACATGCTGGGCTACCGGGGTGCCTGTCGTGACGTCACGGCCGAGCACCGGCTGGAGAAGAGGCTGGCCATGGTGCACGCTCTGGGGCGGGAGTTGGTGCTCTCCGGGGACGAGCAGCAGGTCGCTCATGCAGCCGTAGACGCCGCCAGGCTCCTGTTGCGGTGCCAGTTGTGTGGGTTGTGGCTGGTGGACGAGGAGAGGAAGGCGCTGTTCCGCCGGGCCTACTATGCCTCTGAGCAGGTAGCGGACATCACCACACTGCCTCTGGATGGCGAGCAGGGCATCGTCGTGGCTGTGGCCCGGAGCGGAGAGCCGGTCTACCTGCCCGACGTGCGAGGGGACACGCGCCACATTGACGCTGGCATAGGTATCCGCGCGGAGTTGTGCGTGCCCCTCAAAGTGGAGAAACGGGTCATCGGGGTGCTCAACGTCGAAAGTGAGAAGTTGGATGCCTTTGGTGGCGATGACCGGCGGCTCTTATCCACCCTGGCCGACCAGGCCGCCATGGCTATCGAGAACGCCCGGCTGTATGAAGAGGCCGAGCACCGTCTGTCTGAGGCCAGATTGGTCCAGGAGGTGATGCTGGCAGCCGCCTCGACACTCGATTTCGACCTGGTGCTCGAACGCACCGTCAAGGCACTACACCGGGCGCTGGGCATTGACCGCATTGGCTTCCTGTTGCCGGGCGAGCGAGACGGCACGTTGGTGCCTCATCCATCCCTGGTCGGTTCTGTGGAAAGTACGCTTCAGATTCCCATCACAGGCAGCCTGGTCGGACAGGTTTATCGCACCGGCCAGCCAATGCTGGTGCGGGACCTGACGCAGGAGTCCGACTACCTTGAACGGGCCCCTGAAATCTGTTGCGCAATGGCCATACCAGTACGGATTGGTGACCGCGTCATCGCGGTGCTGCACGCCGAGAGCCCCCAGGCGGGAGCCTTCGGCGAGGACGAACTACGCCTCTTCACCACCGTCGCGGGACAGTTAGGCGTGACGCTGGAGAATGCCCGGCTCTTCCAGAGGGAACGGGACCAGCGTGAGCAACTGCGCACGCTGACCACGCGGCTGACAGAAGCCGAAGAAGCCGAACGACAGCGGTTGGCGCGGGAGTTGCACGACCAGGTGGGACAGAACCTGACTGCCCTCGGCCTCAACCTGAACATCGTGCGGTCGCAGATGCCCAGAGAAATGGCAGACCTGGTATGTCCCCGCCTGGATGATTCGCTGGCGCTGGTGGAGCAGATGACCGAACGCATCTATGGCGTGATGGCCGATCTGCGGCCACCGGTGCTGGACGACTACGGACTGATGGCCGCGCTGCGTTGGTACAGCGCCCGGTTCGCCTCACGGGTGAATATCGCCGTCACCGTGCAGGGCGAGGACCCCGTCCCCCGGCTGGATGCGCCCGTCGAGAACGTCCTGTTCCGCATCACCCAGGAGGCGTTGACCAACGTGGCCAAGCACGCGCAGGCCACACAAGTGACGGTGGCAGTGGAAGTGGAAGTGGGCAGCGGAACTGTGCGCCTGGTCGTCGCCGACGACGGCATCGGCTTTGACCCCACGCGCGTGGCCAGGCCCGATGAACGCCTGAAGTGGGGACTGCTCACCATGGCCGAGCGGGCGGAGGGGGTGGGCGGTCACTTCCGCATCGAGTCCAGTCCTCAGCGGGGTACGCGGGTTATCGTGGAGGTAGTGCGATGAGCATCACTGTCTTCCTGGCAGACGACCACGCCGTGGTGCGCGACGGGCTGCGGTTCTTGCTGGAGGCACAGCGGGACATCGAAGTGATCGGCGACGCGGCCAACGGGCGCGACGCGGTGCACCAGGTGGCACAACTCCACCCGGATGTCGTGATCCTGGACATTGCTATGCCCGAACTGAACGGCATTGAGGCGGCGCGGCAAATCGGCGAAGTCTGCCCATCCGCCCAGATTATCATGCTCTCGATGCACTCTACAACCGAGCACATCTTTCGAGCGTTGCAGGCCGGAGCACGCGGCTACCTGCTGAAAAAATCGGCTGGCATCGAGGTAGTCAACGCTGTCCGCGCCGTGCTTGCCGGCCGTCGTTACTTGAGCCAGAGTATCTCGGACAAGGTATTTGACGACTACGTGCGCCAGCGCGAGGCCGTGCAAGCGAAGATGCCGCTGGCGCGACTTAGCCCACGCGAGCGGGAAGTCCTGCAACTTCTCGTCGAGGGCAAATCGGGTGTAGAAATCGCCACCATCCTTTTCCTCTCCCCCAAGAGCATTGACACCTATCGCAGACGGCTGATGCAGAAGTTGGGTATCAGCGACCTCCCCGGTCTCGTCAAGTTTGCCATCCTGCACGGATTGACCCCGCTGGAATAGGCAGAACCCCAATCCAAGGACACTTCCTAGGGCAATCGCATTTATCCCATTCGCTCGGCCTGGATCGCCAGATCCAGGCCCTAGCCACTGGATTTGGCAATCCAGCGGGAGCAAAAAGGGCTTCAGGGGTGCGTCTGGTTTGTCCGGTTTATCCTACATCAACTGTCTGCTTTCCCTGACAGACAAAAAGCGCAGTTTGTGGCAAAATAGATACACCAGCGAAAGACTGGGCCGCACGCCGGAAGCCGCAACTTGTTGCGCTAGTCCCGCCGCCGGGATTGATGACGCAGAGAAGAGTAATTCGCCATAAAGCGAGATGAATGAGATGAAAACGAATCACAATTCATTCCACAACCAGCCGGCATTGCTGAAGCGGCTGGGCCGCTGTTTTAAGCGCCTTTGGGCGAGCCTGCCTCTCAGTCTCAGACGGTGCAGCCGGGGGCAAGGATTGGTAGAGTTTGCATTGATCCTGCCGCTCCTGCTGCTGCTCATACTGGGCATCATTGAGTTCGGTTACGTCTTCGCTGCCTACAGCGGCCTGTTCAATGCTGCCCGCGAAGGGGCGCGGTATGGAGTAGTCCAGCCCAGAGACATGTCAGGCATTGTATCCAGCACGAAGGAAAAGGTTTTTCTGGTTGATCCCAACGCAGTGGATATCACTGTAAGGTACGACAATGGACCCGGTACTGGGTGGTTCACCGACACGGCGCGGGCACAGATCGGGGATCGGGTGTTGGTACGTCTCACTTATGATCTCCCCACAATCACCCCCGTGATCCAGCCCATCGTGTCCACACTGCACGTCGAGACGCGGGCAGCGCGCACGATCGCTACGTTGGGGGATGCGGTCTCGCCCCCTGAACCCGGCGAGCCCAACGATGCCGATGGGGATGGCGTGCCCGATGATGAGGACATCTGCCCGGGTTTCGATGACACCCTCGACACCGATGGAGATGGCGTGCCTGATGGCTGCGACAACTGCCTTGCTGTCGCCAACCCTGACCAGGCCGATGCCGATAGCGACGGGGCCGGCGATATCTGCGACGACAGCGGCCCATCCATCGCCTTGAGCGTGGAGGCCGACCCGCAGACAGTGTACAGTGGTGATGCCGTACTTTTCACCTACACCGCCACAAACAGTGGCGACGTGGACTTGAC
>JAUWOI010000442.1 GCA_030612185.1 Anaerolineae bacterium | reverse complement strand
ATCAAGTCCGCCTCCAACAGCGCGTGCACCGCGTCCGGATAAGCCGGTACATTGTCAGGTTCCAGGTAAACCCGTTCGATGCTCCCTCCTGCTTTGGTGATGCTCGACTGGCCAGCCACACGGCTGATCCCAACCGGCTCGGTTCTCAGATCAGCCATCAACGTCACGTCACACAGCGTGCTGGGCAACACACGCCCCTGCACTGCCAGTACCCGCCCCGACTCCAGGAGCGCCCGTTCGAAACTGCCGGTCACCTCCGCCATCGCGGTGATGAAGAGGTTGCCGAAACTGTGACCGTTGAGGCCGCTGTCACTGCTGCTTGTCCTGAGCCCCTCGGCTTCGCTCGGGGTAAACTCCGTCGAAGGGCCTGTCCTGAGCGAAGTCGAAGGGAAGCGATATTGGAACAACTGGGTCATCAGTGCCTCGTCATCGGCAAGAGCAGCGATGCAGTTGCGGAGGTCGCCCGGCGGCAGCACGCCCAGTTCGCGCCGCAGTCGCCCCGAACTGCCCCCATCGTCGGCGACGGTGACGATGGCAGTGATGTTGGAGGTGTAGCGTTTCAGCCCGCGTAGCAGGACAGAAAGGCCATGTCCCCCGCCGATGGCGACCACTTTTGGCCCTCGCCCGCGCTGGCGATGCTGATACACGGCGCTAACCACCGCCTCCGGGTCCGCTTCCACAAAAGGTGCAAGCAGCGTCCGATTGAGACCGACCAGCGCAATCACCACTGCGGACGTACCGACAAGCCCAAAAAGCCCCGCTCGTAGATCGCGTGGGATAAATTGTAAAGTTATGTAGTAAAAGCCACCTGGCAAGTGGTAGAATTGCCGAAGCAGAGAACTGAAACCCAGGCTCAGAAGGGCGATGCCGCAAGCCAAAAGTAACAGCCATCGTTTGACCCCCATACCGGGGGTCAGCCACTTACAAGCGGATCGGATGTACCTCCAGAGTTTCACTCAACCGCCTCAAAGGCTGGTGCATGAACGAGCGCTACCCACCGGCCACCTGCTCGCCGTAGGCCAGCAGCGCTTCGACCATACCCGGCTCGCGCGCCTCGGCGTAGACGCGCAGCACCGGCTCCGTACCCGAAGGGCGGATCAGGAGCCAGGAGTCGTCGGATAGCAGATACTTGACCCCGTCGGTTGTTTTCACCTCGATGACCTTCTGCCCGCCCAGCGATTGCGGCACATCCCCGGTCAACCGGGCGACCATGTCCGCCTTGGCGACGGGACTGCGCAGTGGCATGTCGCGGCGGGCGTAATGGGCCGGGCCGACGTCAGCCTGGAGACCAGCCACCAGTTCGTGCAAGGGCGCACCGGCGGCCGCGACGATCTCTAACAACAGCAGTCCCATCAACACGCCATCTCCCTCTGGGATGTGGCCCTTGATGCTTATCCCGCCCGACTCCTCCCCACCTATGAGCACGTCGCCTCTCAGCATGTGGTCGGCGATGTAGTCAAAGCCCACAGGAGTCTCCTCCAGCGGCAGATTGTAGCGCGCCGCCAGCCGATCTACCATGCGAGTGGTTGAGACGGTCTTGACGACTGTCCCACTCAACCCCCGCTTCTCAACCAGATACTGGAGCGCCAATGCAAAGATATGATGAGGGTCCACAAAGTTCCCGCGGGCGTCCATCGCGCCGATGCGGTCTCCGTCTCCATCGGTAGCCAGCCCCAAATCGGCGTGGTGGGACTGGATGGCCGCCCCCAATGCGCTCAGGTAGCGAGCCATAGGCTCTGGGTGGATGCCGCCAAAGCCGGGGTTCATCTCGCCCCGGATTTCGTACACCCGGCACCGCGTGCGGGCCAACATATCGGCGAAGCACCTGCGGCCCGAGCCGTACATCGCGTCGGCTACCACCCGCGCTTCACCATCCGAGATCACGTCCATGTTCACCAGTTGACCGAGGTGCTCGTAGTAGGCCCAGGCCGGGTCGAAGTGGCGGATGAGCCCCTCGTCCAGCGCCAACTGATAGTCCATCACGTTGGGCCCACGAGCCATCTCCTGGTTGCGCACCAGGTGGGCCTCGACGCGACCCACCTGCTCCGGCAATGCCGCCCCGCCGAAGGCGGCCTTGAGTTTGACGCCGTTGTAGCGCGGCGGATTGTGGCTGGCGGTGATCATCACGCCGGCGGTAGCCTTTTTGTGGACGACAGCATAGGAGATAGCCGGGGTCGGAGCATCGGCGCGGGTGAGGTGGGAGACGATGCTGTTGCCGGCCATGACGCGGGTCACCTCAGCCGCGTAGCGGTCGGAGAGGAAACGGGTGTCGAAACCGACTATGACTTCGGGTTGGCCGTCGCCGGCCTCCTCCAGCACGTAGTCGGCGATGGCCTGGGCCACCAGCCGCAGGTTGGCGAAGGTGAAGGTATCAGAGATGACGGCGCGCCAGCCGTCGGTGCCGAATTTGATAGTCATAACGAGCCTCCTTGAATGGTTTGTCTACGAAGCAGGGCGGTAAGATCCGCAGCGATGGGAGAGTGTACCATTGACAAGCCAACTTGTCCAGTGCCAGAGCAGGCCGCCGCTGCGGTAGGTAGACTCTACGTTCTTGTTCAGCAGATTTCTTCTCGTTCCTCGCTGGTAAAGAATAGATGCTGCCAACGCTGTGCCTGTTCCCCTACCAACTGCCTGACCAGTTGCATCTCGGCTGTTTCCCGTTCCCGTATAGCTCTGTCTTCCATACGTGCCAATTTATCTGGAATGTCGAACTCATCGACGAGCCGCTTGATGCGGGCAAAGAGTTCCACGTTGCCGTATAGGAGTTCACTTTCGTGCAGAATCTTGCACGCGACCATATGCCGGAAGGTGTCGAACTGCAACTGGGCCATGACTCTAGCCGTATCCTTGATGACGTAGTCTATCTCCTCCCGTAGATGCGGCAACACCAGCATAATCCACTTTTCCCGATGAATCGTCGCGTCGAGCGCTTCACGCTCTGCTGCGGCAAGCGTCTCGTCCGAGACAATGACCACATCAAGGTCGGAACCGCGCACCGGGCGTCCTGTACTCGGCTCAGGCCGCTCGACGGTGTGGGCCATGCCATAAGTCACATCGCCAGCGATCATGTAGCAAAGATGCGCGCGCAGTCGTTCTCGATTGGGACTGGATTCGACGATCCGCCGGATAACATCCCGGGCAAACTCGCGTTTATGCTGACTGATGCGCACGAATTCCTGCTGTAACTCCAGGCAACGCGCGACGATCTCCTCCATCTGTCCGGTCAATCCGATGACCGTGTAGGTGAGAAACTCGCGGCGAATGGATGGTGACAAACGAGCATAGCCTTCCACCGTCTTATCGAGACGCAAGTACCGGCGCCCAACGTGCTGCATCACAATGCCCGGTTGTGTGCGGCACGCTTGCCAGAGAGGCAAAACCTCCAAATCACCCAGGTCCAGCAACTCAGCGCCAGTGCAAGGTTCGTGTGCCGTTAGGAGATCACTGACATTCAACTCTAGACTCTATAGAATTACTCTACAACATTTGCGTTGTCCGCGAGAATCATGATCTGCTACTTGCAAACTTGCAGACTTGCGGCTTTGCCGCGCTATGTGTGATACTGCGACTTCAGGCGCTCAACGTGCCGATAATAATCGAGGTGGGCCAGTTTTGCCGCGGCTGCCTCGTCGAGGATCACGGTCGCGGTCCCAGGATGCAACTGGATAGCAGAAGCGGTCACCTGCGACGTTATCGGCCCCTCCAAGGCCCGCGCCACGATATCCGCCTTCCTGCTGCCCGAAGCGAGCATGAGCACGTGACGCGCTTCCAGAATGGTCCCGATGCCCATCGTGATCGCGAAGTGCGGCATATCCTCCTTCTTGCAGCCCGCCTTGCAGTAGAACGACTCCCAGTTATCGGCCAGCGTCTGTTTCGTCAGGGCCACGACTTGCGTCCGGGAGGCCAGCGATGTGCCTGGTTCGTTAAACCCCCAATGACCGTCTCTGCCAATACCCAAGAGCTGCAAGTCAATCCCACCAGCCTGCTGGATCGCGTCTTCATACCAAGCGCAAAATGCTTCCGGATTCTCAGTCAGCCCATCCGGGACGTGGGTCTGCTCGAGAGGAGGTTCTATCCCCCGAAACAGTTCCTCCCACATGAAACGCGCATAAC
>JAUWOI010000245.1 GCA_030612185.1 Anaerolineae bacterium | reverse complement strand
CGCCAGTGCTGTCTGCGCGCCAGTCTGGGATGCCAACCCGCCCGCACTGGCAACGTAAAGCACGACGCGCTCGCCATCGGTGGCTGTGGCGAGACGAGTGGGACCCGGCACGCCTTCTACCGTTTCCCAGGTCAACCCGTTATCCACGCTACGGCGAAGAACACCCTGGTGATCAATAATGCCGTAGGCGTATAAGGTGGGCGGAAAGGTGGGTGCATAGACCAGGGGAGAACCCACATTCCCAGGCAAAAATGTCCAGGTTTCTCCAGCATTTTGTGATCCCCAAATGCCCACATCAGTCACCGCAATCACCACATGACCGGAAAGCGTCGGGTGGGGCGCGAACTCATCGAAGATGCCGCCAGCGCCGATGTATGGGAGAACGCGCCAGGTAGCGCCGCCATCCGTGCTCTTCCAATGACCGGAGCCGACCGTCGCCATGTAGACCAGGTTGGGATCAACCGCATCATAAGCGATATCAACGATAGAACTGATCGGCTGGGTGGGACCCATATAAGCCCAGCTTTGGCCATAATCATCACTGGCGTAAACCAGCCCAAAATGATTATTAGGGTTGCCAGAGTCTTGAACACTGCAGCCTACCAAAATGCGCCCGGGAATCAGCGGATGAGGGGCAACCACATCCGAATCCCCATCGCCAAAACCAGTGTAGGTCAACGGCAAGGTGGTAGTGATGACCTCCCAAGTTTCACCGGAATTCGGACTGATATCGAGACAAAACTGGTCAGCGTAATCGCAGATGCCCAGGTAAATGCGTGTGGGGGTGTAAGGGTCAATGGCCAGATAATCACCCCTGGGGATGGCTCCACCGCCACGATGATCTAGCGCTTGCCAGGAATGGCCGCCGTTAAAACTACGATAGATATCTTGCCAGGTTATAACGAATACCAAGTCAGGATCTATTGGAGATGTAGCTACCGCACCGGGCACCTGCCCAGCCAACCCCTCGTTGACCTGTTGCCAGGTTTGTCCGCCATCCTCGCTTTTATCGACACCAAACTCGGTTCCGGCATAGATTTCCTGGGGGTTTTCTGGCGTCACAGCAACCACAATGGCCCCATGGTCCAGGTTAGTCCAGGTGGCCCCGCCGTCCGTTGATGTGTATGTCCCCGACCCACTCACCCAGATAGTATCGGTCAGGAAGTCTAAATCCCAGCCGCCGGGCCAGTTTGCCACTGCGCCAGGTTCGATGATAACCTCTGTCCAGTCCGTGAGATTGGTGCTTTTAATGAGGTACGTAGCATTGGGGAAAATATCGCCTGAAGTCGCCCAGGCTTCTAAGGGTTGGTAGGGGTTGAAATAGACCCCTATTACAGATCCATCCAGGTGGGCGCTGAGCGACCAGTTTTCCCCACCGTCCACCGAAGCGTATACATTGCCATCCCAGGTTCCCGCTAGCATTTTGTTGGGATCGTTGGGATGAATGGCAAGCGACTGCACATTGGTATCGGTCATGCCGTTTGTTTTTGTGATCCAGGTAGTCCCATAATCATTCGAGCGAAAGACGCCGCCCTCACCCGGCAGAAAAGTCATGTCAAAACAACTGCCGATGCCCACGTATATCACGCCAGCCGACGAGGGGTGAGCTGCCGGGAATACCTGGTAGCAACCATCCTGGAATTGTGGCAGGATCTCCCAGGTGTCACCGCCATTCGTTGTACGGGCAAAGTGTGCACCATTGGAACCATTGTACATTACCTCAGGGTTTTGAGCATCGAATACAAGACCCGTGGGACCATCATCTTTATAGATCATCTCCCACCATTCACCCGAATCTTGGCTGGCAAACAGGCCAACGCCCCAGGCCAAAGCGTAGACCGTTGTGGGTGTCCCAGGTTTCTTTTCTATGCCGACGATGTAGCCCCCATAAGGCCCGTCGGTGGTAAAGACGCCGATGCCGTTGGTGACGGTAAAGGCACCTGGAAGGGTGGATGAGATCCCACCGGGGTTGACCACGGTCAGGGTGTAGACCTGCGGTGCCAGTCCCCAGGGGACGGTGGCGCTCAAGGTGGTAGTGTTCACCCAAATTACACCTGGTAAAGCATTATCTCCCAGAGTTACCGTGGGCGCGGTAATCACTACCGTCCCTGAAAGAGTGGTGGTGAAGCCGACGCCCTGGATCACAATCGGGGTGTCAATGTCATTGGGAGCGACGGCGGGGTCCACTGCGGTCACCGTCGGGGTGATCAGGGCTGAGACAGCAGCCCCTCGATTCGCAGGGGCCGCAAGTGCCGGGGTAGAGATGCCGGAGCCAGTGTCTCCCATCAACCCAAGTAGTATGAGTAGTGCTGTTGTCGTAAGCACTATTGTGATCGTAACTGCAAGCCATTGCTTCTTCATCTTCACTCTCTCCTTATTGACGCAAGGTGCGCCTAACGGTCGTGTTCAGCCGCGCCGCGTAGCGTAGCGCAGCGGAGCGGCGTCGGCTGCAACACGGTGTTGGGCGGCCTTAACATGTTGAGATATAACCTACTCCTGCTTTATCCATGTCACGCCATCTAGACTTTCCCGTCTCTCAGTGCAATTATCCTCACCTGCCAGTTGGAAAGTCAGCCTCCTGCCATCGTAAGTCCATGTATAGGCTGCAGTTCGTGCATGTCTGCAAGGGAGATAGTCAGTATCCTCCGTGTACTGGTTGCCATTGATGGCGTAGGTCCCAGTGGCATCCACTAGGTCATTTACTCGGACAATGTAACTCCTGTCGTCGTTGAACTGCAATGTCAAATTCTGTCGAGTTCCGTGCACGCATATTCCAGTCGGGAATTCGTTCTCTTCCACATTCATCTCGTCCTCCTAATTGGCTGGGCCGCCCAACATATGAGTAGGTGGACAATTGTCCGCATATCTGCTGATTTGGCATGTTAGACAGACAATCTTCTATCTACCCCCTCATTTTGGGGTGCTAGATGGAGATTCTGTCCGTCTAACACGCCTGTTCTCTTTCCATCACCAACAACCCCTTGCGCCAGGATGCGGCGGCACGCGGGTTTGGCGTGATCACCGGAACGATGGATCCGCAGGTCAGCCACCCGACCCCTGGCCCTGAAATCCCCCTCTGGAACCCTAACAGCACAAGTAGGGTGGCAATAGAGAAGCCACCCTACTTGTTCCCTTCAACTCTTACCGCCCCAGCACCTCTTCGACAGCCAGTTTATGCCGCGACCGTTGTGCGCGGCGGTCAGGTGTGGTGAGTTCGAGCGCTTCCTTGGGACACCACTTGACGCACTGTGGGCCATCTTCTTCGTCTTCACACTGGTCGCAAATCTCGGCCAGTTTGGACTCCGGGTTGATCGAGATCGCGCCGAAGTCGCAGGCCTCGATGCACCAGGCGCAGCCGTCGCAGCGATTGGCATCTATGCGGATGACGCCGGTGATCGGGTCCTGAGACAGCGCGTCACGCGGACAGGCAATGACGCAGGGCGCGTCCTCACACGTGCGGCAGGCCACCGCAGTCATCAGAATCTTATGCGCGCGCACCGTGCGGATGCGGCTGCGAAAGGTATTGAACTCGCCAGTCTTGGTGTATGAGCAGATGTATTCGCATATCTGACAGCCCACACACTTGCTGGTGTCACACGTAATGTATTGGTACTTGGAAGTTGATGCAGGCATGGCTCTCTCCTATACCCCGATTTCCTCGGCAACGTCGTCCAGTCCCAGGGCGGTCAGTTTCTCCTTGGGGATCAACCCGTCCTTGGTCCAACCTTTGGCCTCGTAGTAAATGTCCTTCAGGTACTCCAACTCCTCCTCAGTGACCATGTACCCGGCGGAAGGCCCCACTTTCATCGCTTCGTATTGCCAGCGGTAGGGCAGATGGTCGTCCTCGCGCGTCCAGCCCTCCCGGATGTTGAAGGCCTTTTTTATTGTATGGGCTCGTTCGCCGATTATGTCCACGGCATCGTAGTCGAAGTCCCAGCCGGTCGTGGCGTTGATCAGATTGGCGATAGCAGGCCACGCGCCCGCCCGGTCGGCCTTGCCGGTGAAGCAGCGCCGGATGAACTTGCACAACGGCAGCGTATCGTATACAGCGGCGTACTCCTCGGTGCTCTTGGCCAGTCTGCCACGGGTCTCGTCAACGCTGAAGCGGTCCACCTCTCCCTTGATGTCGGGGTCGTAGGCCGCCGTCCGGTTATGGCAACCGCCGCGCACACCTGCCGCTAGCCCCAGGGCAAAGGTCTTCAGAGTGCGCGCGTCGTAGCCCGGCGTCTCCAGACCCTTGATGTTCATGGCCCATTTGTAGGTCTCGGTGCCGCGCTCTTCGTCAACCTGGGCGCTGGCGCGTTTGGTGCCTTCGGCCAGCAGGTTGCCCATGTACCCCTCGCGGTGGGCCATCATCTCGGTCAGTGTCACGACTGCCTCACCGTTGCCGAATTCCGCTTCGAAACCATCGGGGTACTTCTCGCATTTGAAGTCCTCTTTGGTGAAGACGCCCCGCTCGTAACATTCCATGGCCCAACTGATGGTGACACCCCCGCTCATCGTGTCCAGACCGAACTCGTTGCAATTGGTGATGGCCTGGATGACTGCCGGGAAGTCGCTCACGCCGCAGTTCGATGACAGAGCGTAGAGCGACTCGTATTCGATGTGGCCCATGGCGCCGGCGTAGGGCCCTTCCTTGACCTGCCCAACCTGCTCGCAGGCGATGGGGCATTGGGCACAGGCGATCGTCTTCGCTTTGTAGTGCTCGTGCAGATACTCGCCGCTCACCAGTTCCACATCCTCGAATGTGCCCGTCTGATAGTTGCGGGTGGGCAGGAGGCCCAATTTGTTCATGTTGAGCATGTTCGACGACGTTCCCAGGAGGCGATACTTTTGCGTGTGCGGACCCTGGGCTGCCTGGAGGATCTCGTAAGACAACTTCAACAGTGCCTCTGGATCGGCCACGTTGACGCCGTGCGTGCCGCGAATGGAAAGGGCCTTGAGTTTTTTGGAGCCCCATACCGCGCCGTGGCCGGTACGGCCCGCTTTCCGCCCGTCATTGCTCACGTTGGCGATGCGTACCAGGTTCTCACCGGCCGGCCCAATCGTGGCCGAACGTACCTGGTCATCTCCCAACTCCTCGCTGATTGCCTCCTCGGTCTCCGTGGTGCCCAGGCCAAGCAGATGGGCTGCGTCGCGGAACTCGACCCGGTCGTCGTCAATGAAGACGTTGACCCATTCGTCGCTGGCCCCGTGGACGACGATACCGTCCCATCCAGATCGCTTAAGGGACACTGCCGTCCAACTCCCCGACAGGCTGTCGCCGATGAACCCGGTCAACGGTGACTTGGACGCCAGGCCGTATTTCCCTCCCACCGGCACAGGAGTCCCGGCGAATATGCCACCGGCCATACAGATCGGGTTGCCGGGAGAAAGCGGGTCACAGCCCACCTCGATGTTCTCCCAGCAAAGCCGGCTGGCCATAGACACACCGCCGATGTAGACCTTGTACCACTCTTCTGGCTTGGTTTCGGTCCGAGTCTTGCGTGTGGTCAGGTCAATATGAAGAATTCTCCCACTGTAGCCATACATAGTTTTAACCTCCTGCTGATATAGACATCAATATGATGCGATCACCATCGCTGGGACTGTCGTCCATCTGGCCGGCCTGGATCATTCGTTTGGCATTCAGGTTGAATATGTTGGGGGTCTGCAACGTCTCGCCATCGGGCTGGATCACGTTCCCGATCATTTCTGGGTACCTGGCGCCCAGCATACGCACGATGTCACGAAACGTCGTGTCCTCTTCCAGATCCAACGTTATCTCTTTGACCCCGGCGGCGAACCTGGACAGCCCCAGAAGTTCCACTCGGACACGCACCTCTTGCCTCCTGCTCCCGTTCTAATGCAAGACAAACTACGAAAGCAACGCGCCGCCGATTTGTGCGCGCGATAGCGCAGTCAGATGCGGCGGCTTTTCATGAGAAAAAGCGCTCATAGTCGTCGTGGCCGCCAATCCAAAACCACGTGACTGTATCGCCTTCAAGAATGCCGATAGCACGACACCCCAATGTTATCCTCACAGACCAGATATTTTCCTCAGCATTGATACATTTGAAGTGCAAAGATGGATGAAAGGGATTTTGCGCCCATAAGCGATAGGCTTTCCTGGCTCTGCGCTTGATGGTCTTATCAAGAGGCCTGTAGGTCTTCCAAAAGGAAGGCAGGGTCGCGGACTTCATAACTGATTATAGTCTAGAGGCTCTGCATGTCCTGCGGCGATTTCCTGTCTGGCACATCGCGCAGCGGCAATCAGTTGCTTTTGGGTCTTCTTAAACGAAATATCCCATCGAATCTCATCCTGCATTTCTGCGACGTAATCCCGCAGACGTTCCACTACTTGATTTTGCGTAGTTTCAGGTAAAGTTTCCAACATTTTGACCACCGTAGCAATGGCCGTAGATGTCATAACGTCTTCCCCCTGCCTTCTGTCACTTGCTCCCTACCCCCCAAAGAAGACTGTAGCACTACTCTGTAACAACCTCAGAAGCGGCGTTGGGCAGAGCCCCAGCGCAAACAGCCCTATTATAGCCAATCCCAAGACAATTGCAAGTGTGCTTGCCACCGGAAACGCGCTGGCCTCTCTGGGCGGTGTGATGTACATAGCGCGGATGACCTTCCAGTAGCAGGCCAGCGAGATGACACTGTTGATCAGACCCACGACGGCCAGTCCAGGCAATCCCTCGCCAATCGCGGCGTAAGATAGGTATAATTTGCCGGTGAAACCGGCCAGCGGGGGAATGCCGCCCAGCGACAGGAGACACAACAGCAGTGCCAGCGCCAGCAGCG
>JAUWOI010000455.1 GCA_030612185.1 Anaerolineae bacterium | reverse complement strand
TGGCGGGGACTTGGGAGGGGGCTTCTTTTCCTTCGGCGGCTCCTTCTTCGAGCGCGGTGGTCGTGGCGGCCTGACGGGTCGCTCCTTGCGAGACGACGGTGGCGGCGGTGGCGGAGAAGAGCGAGGGTTGACGTCCCATTCGTCAATGTAGAGCACCTTGGCCAGCTGGCGCAGGTCTTTGGGGGGAATCTCACGTTCCCCCTTTTCATATTGGATGAGCGTGGCGATGGAGATACCAGACCTTGAGGCCAGTTGGTTGACGCTCATCCCCTTGCGTTTGCGAATAGTTCGCAAATCTTCAGGCATTTTTCCCCTCCCATCTAAGCAGTCAGCGGTCAGCCGTCAGCCATCAGTAATTTGGTCATTGGTCATTGGTCATTTCTCATCACTCCTACCCGCACATTGCGGAACCGCGCTGGTGCTGCCCCGTGGCCGGTGTGGGCGATCTGTCCAGGCTGTCCCTTGCCGCAGTTAGGCGTGCCCCACACCTCCCAATGATCCCGGTTGCAAACCGCGTCGCACGAGCCCCAGAACTGCGGTGTCATCCCCGTATAGGTGCAGTTCTTCAGCAACCGGCCCAGTTTTCCCCTCTTGATCTCGTAGCCAACCTCGGTGCCGAACTGAAAGTTGAGCCGTTTGTCGTCAATGGACCAACTGCGGTTCGCCTCCATGTAGAGCCCATCGTCGGTGTCGGCGATCAGGTCGTCGAAGGCCCACTCACCCGGCTCAATGGAGATGTTGGTCATACGGATGAGAGGGATGCGGTTCCAGCCCGAAGCACGCATCGCGCCGCCAGAGCGGGCCAGTGCTGCGTCCCAGCCCTTAAGGCGCGCCAGTTGCACCGCCGTTTCCCGCGATGTGAGGTAGCCCACAAACAGCCCCTCCCGCACCAATTCCACCCGCTGCGCCGGCACACCCTCGTCGTCCCAGCCGAAGGTGCCCAGGCCGCCAGGCAGTGTACCGTCGGCGGTGAGGTTGACGGATGGGGAACCGTAGCGGAGGGTACCAAGTTTGTCAGGCGTGAGGAAACTGGTGCCGGCGTAGGCCGCCTCGGTGCCGAAGACACGGTCCAGTTCGGTGGGATGACCGCACGATTCGTGCACCTGTAGCGCCAACTGGGTGGGGCCGAGGATGAGGGTAGTCACAGCGCTGGGGCAGGGAGCGGCGGTCAAAAGCGCCACCGCCTCGCTACCAATCCGTTCGGCGTGGCCCGGGAAATCCATCTTCTGGATGTATTCCCAGCCAGCCGTGCGCTGGTCGCGCCCGAATGAGTTGGGGTAGGAGCGTTGCTGCACCTCCACATCGCCCACGGCCAGCGCGACGATGCCGCCTCCGGTCTCGACGATCTCCTGATCGACGAACGCGCCCTCGGTGTTGACGAACGTCTTGCGCTCTCGTAGGCAGATCAGCGTGGACTGGGCGACTTTCACCCCTGCCACACGCCGCATGCCGCGATCGGCCTCCAGCAGCAGCGCGATCTTCTCCTCGACCGGCACGCTGAAAGGGTCAATCTGTACCGGCGTGCGATAGGTACCGGTGCTGGTCACGGGCGGGCCAATGTCTACCGGTTCTCGCCGGGTGAGGGCGCTGGCGCGGGCAATCTCCACCGCCAACCCCGCCACCCGTTCCACCTCCTCCTTGCTAAGGATGGCGCTGGAGGCGAAGCCCCAGGCCCCCTCGGCGATGAGACGCACGCCGAAGCCGTGGTCCTCTGGCTCGCTCAGCGCCTCGACCACGCCGTTCTTGACGCCGATGACCTGTTCCCGCCGCTCGACGAAACGCACGTCGGCGTAAGTCGCGCCGCGCGTGCGCGCTGTGTCCAATGCCAGAGTGGCCAACTCTCTCACGGTGCACCTCCGTAAAACTGATTATGCCACCAAGAGGCCAGTTTGTCCAGTGCGGCTTAGCGGGTAGCCGTCAGTCGCTAGCAGTCAGCGACTATCCATTTGTCGTTGGACATTGGTCATTGGTCATTCCCCAGATTCCCCCTTGACAAAAATTAAGTTATATGTTATAATTCTTCATAGATGACTTAATTTTCTTTAGGAGGGTGTGATGTATCCTGTCCCGACTGACTGTCCTGTCTGTCACGACGACCTGCTGGTCACCCGGTTGGTCTGCCGCAACTGCGGCACGGCCCTGGAGGGCCGCTTCGCCATGGAGCGGCTCCTCCAACTCACCCCCGAGCAACTGCACTTTGTAGAGGTCTTTATCCGCTGCGAGGGCAAGATCAACCGCGTGCAGGAGGAACTGGGCCTCTCCTACCCCACCGTCCGCAGCCGTCTGGAAGATGTCATCCGTGGCCTGGGCTACGAGGCAGGCGAGGAGCAAGGGGGCGAGGACGAGCGCCGCCAGGAGGTTCTGGAGCGGCTGGCCCGCCAGGAGATCTCCTCAGAAGAGGCATTTCGGCTTCTAGACGGAAAGCAACTATAGTAGGAGGCTTACGAGATGTCCGTACAAGTACTGAAGATTCGTTTCCCAGGTCTGTTGGTGGCTATCTCCGTGGAGCAGCCCCACCGTCGGAAGGAGGAGCATCCACCGGCGGGCGCTCCCGCGCAAACGGGGCGCGACTATGTGGCCCAACGATTTCCCTCTGTGGCAGGGATAGAGCCCAGCCTGATGAAGTTACAAGCGTAGGAGGAAGAGATGTTCGAGCAGACTATTGAAACGTCGGCAACTCCCCACGTCACTGTCACCGAGTGTTTGGACAACCTGGTGGTGCGAGGATCTGAGGAGCGGCAGGTCACCATTCAAGTACAGGGCGGGGCCAGCAATGCGATCCTGGAGCGGGAAGGGGAGACCTTCACCCTTGTGGCCCGTGCCGGCTGCCTCATATCCTGTCCCCCAGCCACTACCATCACCGTCGGCACCGTGCGGGGGAACCTGAAAATCAAGGGAGTGGAGGGGCCGGTCACCATCGGCACCGTCCACGGCAACGTAAACCTGCGTGCCGTCGGCCCCACTGCTCTGGAGCAGGCCTCCGGGAACCTGAGCGTTCGCCAGGCGGCTGGGGACCTGCACGTGCAGACCCTGAGAGGAAATGCGCGGGTCCACCAGGTGGAAGGCTCCCTCTCCCTGAGCCAGGTGGACGGCAACCTGGTAGCCGAAGGGCTCCAGGGTGGGTTAGCAGCGGAACAGGTCCGGGGGAACGTCCGGCTGGGGCCGCCCTTCTCCCCCGGCGCCACCTATCGGCTGAGCGCCAACGGCAATCTGACGGTTCACCTACTCGCCGACGCCAGTCTCCACCTGGCCCTCCGCGCCGGTGACGGAGTTCGCTCTCGCATCTCCGACCTGACCTTGGAGGAGGCGGAGGATGAGACCAGGGGCATCCTGGGAACCGGCGAGGCCAGCCTGGAGGCACAGATCGGCGGACGCGTCTACCTGCGGCCTCTGGAGCCGGGGGAGGGGCCGGCGGAGGGGCTACCGCTCGACTTCGTGGCCGACCTGGAGGGACTGGGGGCGCAGATCGAAGCCCGCGTCGCTGAGGCGATGGCAGGAATGGCGGCTCGCCTGGAGGAGGGCCTGAGCCACATTGACGACCAGGCAATTCGCGAGCGGGTGGAGCGGGCGACCGAGAAAGCGTTGCGGAAGGCAGGGCAGGCTGCCGGGCAAGCCCGCCGGGTGGCGGAGCGGGAAGCGGAAAAGGCTCGCCTGCGGGCGGAGCGGGCGGAGCGACGCTGGCAACGGGCTAGCGGCCGGCGGCCTCGTCCCCGCCAGGAGCCCGCCACAAGCAAGGAACAACTGCGCGTGCTGCGCATGGTGGAAGAAGGGAAAATCACCCCCGAGCAGGCGGCCGATCTCCTGGCTGCGCTGGAGGGGCGCTGATGAGCGTGGAACATGAACAGCAACATCAACCCAAATGGAAGACCCCGTTTTTCACTATTTGGACGGGACAGCAGTTTTCATTGGTCGGCAGCAGTGTCTTACAGTTCGCGCTGGTGTGGTGGCTCACCCAACTGACCGGTTCGGCAA
>JAUWOI010000056.1 GCA_030612185.1 Anaerolineae bacterium | reverse complement strand
ATCTGGCGGCCGCCCATCCTGAAAACCATCGCGCTGGACGGCAGCGGCGTGCCGGAGGTGCTGGAGGCGGTTGCTGCGCATCGCGCATATCTGCACAGTAGAGGTTCCTGGACCGAGCGGGAGCGCGCCCGCATTGAGACGGAGTTGCGCAATGTCCTGCGGCAGGAGTTGCTTGAGCGGGCGGTGGAAAGGGTGGGGGAGGAGCAGTTGCAGGCGTGGGCGGAGCGCATCGCGGCGCGGGAGGTGGACGTGTATACGGCGGTGCAGGCAATCCTGGGCGCGTAATGGAGGGAGATATGGATTTTGTCAACAGGATTATTCACGGCGACTGCGAGCAAGTTACAAAAGGGTTTCCAGACAACTCTATTGACCTGATTTTCACTTCACCGCCCTATGCAGATCAAAGGAGAAGAACTTATGGTGGCGTGAAGCCTGGTGAATACATGGAGGGCAAATACTATGCTCAAGATCCCTCGTAAAGCATATGAACTTCCCCTGCTCAAGAGTCTTGTAGAACTCGGCGGCTCAACAAAGCCAGGAGACGAGTTGTATAGCATTATTGCTGAAAAGTTGGGGTTTGCTGGCACAGAGATGGCGTATGATCCCGTTCATGGTCGTCTCAAGTGGGTTTATGACTTGCAGTGGGTTCGGCACTCGTTGGTCGAGTTAGGCGAGATGGATGGCTCACAACGTGGCGTGTGGAAAATTACCGAGAAAGGGCGTGACCGTATTCGGCAGGATTGGGACAAGTTCAACTTGAATGACTACATTTCAGACAGAACACTGTCAGGTGTAGAAGAAGTCAAAGAAATACTTGAACCTGAGGTAGTTGAAGAGGATGTCTTTGAGGAATGCACCGCCAAGTTTGTTCCCGAGTCCCTTGACATGATCAAGGGACAAATTCTGATTGATGATACACCGATTAACCAAATTGTTACCATCATTAACGCAAATCGGTACCTGATTTTGACGGGACCACCTGGCACTGGTAAAACAACCATTGCCATCAATACCTGTGAGCAAGCCGTCAGGACAAAATTCATATCGGGCTATGCTCTAACGACAGCCACATCAGATTGGACAACATTTGACACCATAGGTGGCTATATGCCACGACCTGACAAGGAATTGGTTTTCGTACCGGGCATTATGTTACGTACCATCTGCGAGAACAAGTGGCTCATCATTGACGAAATCAATCGTGCCGATGTAGACAAGTCATTTGGGCAGTTTCTTACCGTTCTCTCAGGACAAGATGTAGAGTTGCCTCTCGTTGACACAAAGGGGTCTCCTATCAGGATTTGCCGTGCAAAAGGATTGAGAAGCTACTATGACGAGCAGGTTGCAACATATTTCGTAGGTGATAACTGGCGTATCATCGGAACTATGAACACTTTTGACAAGAACTCGCTGTTTTTCTTGTCTTATGCGTTTATGCGCCGTTTCGGGTTTGTTCACATCAACAATCCAGCGAAGGCGCAGTTGAACAGCATCATTGATGGGCGTGTACAGGATGGTCACTTGACCGTTGTCGATGCCGATAAGGTCAAACGACTGCTTGACACCACACCACGCGAGATAGGCCCCGCTATTCTTATTGATATGCTTAACTATTTGAACGAGCGCAATAGTCCCGATGCGTTCTTTGAAAGTATCGTGGCTTATGTGCTCCCGCAGCTTGAAGGATTAGCAGTGGAGACAATTGTAGAGTTTTTCAACAGGGTTGCGGATGACTTCGTTGACCGAAACCAAGCGCAAATGAAAAGGTATATGACGGAAATGTTCGAAATTGAACCTGGGTATTGGAAATCTGCATAGTATGAGGGCAAGATGAGCGATTGTTGGGCTGATGATGACTACGACGAGGTATTAGAGTTTGTTGAGAAGCATCTTTGGCTTTTCGTTCAGCAGAACGCTGGCATCCACAAACCAAAGCAAGTTGTCTGTAACCTGGCTCAATTGAATTATCAAGAGTTGAGGTTTTTGCAGCGCATTTATTTTCTATTATCTGAACCTCTTCAAAGGTGTGTTAGAAAAAGTACACCTCGCATCTTGAGACACCTTGTGCAATCAACTGATCAAGTGATCACTGAACTCAAAGGTTCAGTGCGAGGCAATGTGGATTGGAATTTGACAATGAAGCGACGATTGATTGCTGGCTACAGTGACCCAACGGTATTCGTGGCAAGGATAGCAGTCAAAACGTACGATCTTCCCGAAATGCAGGTGCTCAAATACCTGCTGACTCAGACGAACCACTTGTGCGTTCAAGTGTTGGGGTTTATTCCAAATGAAGATGGGATGCTGTCATACGAACATGAGGAGAAAAAGTGGAAAGACGAGATTCGGTCATTGTACCATTTGACCAACATCTTTCTCAAGAATGCCTATTTGCGTGGCATCGGTTTGCCCACGAAAATCACTGACATAATGCTTCAACGTGTGCGCTGTGCGCGGAATGTCGAATTCAAAAGGGTGTATGAAAGCCTTCGGCTTTACCGGAAATTGTTCATTCAAGAAGAACACAAGACTCTGCGCGAGTGCTTTGCGCAAGGTGTTTTGAAACCCTTGAATCGTGATACTCTCTACGAGACTTACATTCTATTTCTCACGATGGAAATCCTTGAGCAAGCAGGGTGGGAGAGAGAGCATTTGAGACTTATCGGCTACGGTAATGGAGCAACAGTACACTACAGACACGATTCCGCGATTATACGAGTCTATTATCAGACCTTGCCTACTGCCTTCGCTGAAAATAGCCTTTACACAGATCTAATGCGCAAGTACTCGATTGATGTAAACCTGCGACGCCCTGATATGTTGCTCGAGTTTGATAATGGCAAGCGAGATTTCAAACTTTTAGAGGTCAAGCGCACACGGGATAGGCATTACACTGTGGAAAGTGTTTACAAGGTGTTAGGCTATCTGAAAGATTTCGAAAAGTGCTTCGAGTCAGGGAGACTGCCGCACGCTGTACTTGTAATTTGGGACGATATTGGTGGAGAGGAAAGCGAAGGTGATATTGTTGTGATTCGCGGCCGGCAAGGTTACCGACAGTTTATCGAAAACGTGTCATTGCAGTGAGCGCTCTCTCTTGAAACCTGCCGAGTTCTCTGTGGACAAGGGTGAGTTTTGATAGTGCGATCTGAATCTTTTCGCAATTGTGACATGGCCTAAAACTGAGAATGTTATGAATCAACTAAACCTGGCCCAGGTTCGAGGATACACAAACGAGGGTATTGTCGAGTTCTGCCAGCAGAGAATGGCATTGATGCAAAATCTTACCTTCCAAGAACTATTGGGGGAGGATTTTTGTTTGTTCAGGCCTATGCAGCCAGCATTAGCAGGTGACATAGTAGAGGGCTTGCTAGATGCCTTTCTTTGTTCATCTGAGGAGCGGCTTTTTGAAGGCTTTCTTAAGGACTTGGCTCTTTTTGTTGCAGGAAGAACGTATGGCGGGCATAAATCCACAATACCAGGGATTGATTTAGAATTTGAGAACAATGATGTTTACTACATTACCCTGGTAAAATCAGGGCTGTACTGGGGCAACAGTTCTCAGCACAAAAAACTTGCCCAGGACTTGAGAGATACGGTTATTAGAGTCAAACAATCGAGAGTTGCAGCGAGGGTTGAGCCTGTGCTTGGGATTTGTTACGGTAAAACTCGAACAAAATATATGAAAGCGGGTTACTTGAAAGTCGTTGGTCAGAACTTTTGGTATCTAATCAGTGAGAGCCAGAATTTGTACACCGACATCATTGAGCCGATTGGTCATAGAGCGAAGGAGCATAATGATGCATTCTACAAACAGAAAAGCGGGGTTGTAAACAGGTTCACCAGGCAGTTTATTGAAGAATTCTGTGATAGTACAGGCACAATAGACTGGGTAAGGCTAGTCGAGTTCAACAGTGGTAATTACGACCTGGACAAGTTCTTTTCTCATGGGCCTTCGGAGTGATCAACGAAGAAACCAGGAGTGCTTCAAAGCATTTCTTGGAGGATTCATTCAGGGCTTGGTGGAGCACTACTACTTTGAGCCCAGGCAGACGATGATGAGAGAGGCGCGTGCAGTCTGTGTCTTGCTCTGCGAAGAACTGCTGCAGATCTACCGCGAGGTAGGAAAAGAGAAGGGCAAAGCGATGATTGACGCCTTGGCATTTGGCTTCTAATTGTTTTATCGCACCCGTCTGGACCTCATCACCCGCTTGGAAGACTGATGAGACAGTTAGTGCTTGACTTGCCAAAGATCGAGACGGAGTTTATCCCCAGCACTCGTTACCAGGGCAGCAAGGCCCGGCTGGTTAAGTGGATTTGGGAGCACATTCGAGGACTCTCGTTCGACACGGTGTTGGATGCCTTTGGTGGCACAGGTGTCGTCGGCTACTGGCTCAAGCAAAAGGATAGGCAGGTCACTTACAACGACGTTTTGCGGTTCAACTACCTTGTGGGCCTGGCGCTGATCGAGAATAGCGTTACGCGTCTAACCGCCGAAGACGTAGAAGGCTTGCTGTCCCGTCAGCCTGGGCGAGAGTATCGTACCTTTATCGCGGATACCTTCAAGGACATCTACTACACCGATGAGGAGAACCAGTGGCTGGACATTGTCGTGCAGAACATCACTGCGCTGCCCGATCCGTACAAGCGGGCATTGGCCTACTACGCGCTGTTCCAAGCCTGCCTGGTCAAGCGACCGTTCAATCTGTTCCACCGCAAGAATCTGTACCTTCGTTTTGCCGATGTCGAGCGCTCGTTTGGCAACAAGACGACCTGGGATACACCGTTCGAGGTGCATTTTCGGGCTTTCGTGGATGAGGCCAATGCATTGGTGGTTGACAATGACCGGGCCAATCGGGTGCTCAATGAGGACGCCTGGGACGTCGAAGGTGATTACGATCTGGTCTACATTGACTCTCCATACATCTCGCAGCGGGGCGTCGGGGTAGATTATCATCACTTCTATCATTTCTTGGAGGGACTGGCGCGGTATGAGGAATGGCCCACATTGGTAGATTATCGCAGTAAACATCGGAGGCTGAAGTCGGTGCATAACCCCTGGGTGGACCCGGCGGCGATTCACGGCGCGTTTGCCCGTTTGCTGGATCGGTTCCGTGATGCCACGCTCGTAATCTCATATCGTGCTGACGGCATCCCCTCTATCGCCGATCTGGAGGGTATGGTGCGGGAGGTAAAACAGCGTGTGCGGGTGCACAGGCTGGACGGCTATCAGTACGTATTGAGTACGCGCCAGACAGCGGAAGTGCTGATCGTTGGGGAGTAACACAGTGACTCGTCTCTTTCTCATTCGGCACGGGCGCGCGGTGTGGAACGCCGATCACCGCATCCAGGGCCAGGCCGACCCGCCGCTGGACGGGGTGGGGCGGGAGCAGGCCCGCCGTCTGGCGGAGCGGCTGCGTGAGGACGCGCCCGTAACGCTCTACACCAGCCCGCTGCAGCGGGCGCAGGAGACGGCGGAGATTGTCGGGGAGGCGCTGGGCGTGCCGGTGGTGCCCGACGAGCGGCTCAAGGAGTACGACGTCGGCGCTATCACGGGGCTGACGTGGGCGCAGATAGAGGAGCGGTACCCGGAAGTGGCGCGGCGCTGGGGGGAGGAGCCGGAGAGCCTCGTGATCCCTGGGGAGGAGGGGAACGCGCCGTTTCGGGCGCGAGTGGCGGCGGTCTTCGGCGAGATCGGGTCGCGGCACCCGGAGGGGACGGTGGGCGTGGTGGCGCACGGGGGCACCCTGGGCGCATACCTCAATCACCTGATCGGGCTGCCGACCTGGCTTTCGCCCTTCCGCTTCGGCAACGGGTCGCTGAGCATCGTCGAACTGAACCCGGTGCGACCGCGCATCGCGCTTTTGAACGATACCTGTCATCTTAGTTCTCTTATCGTATGAGAGGCGATTGTGGGAGCAGATCGAGCATTGATTTCCTGCTGCCATCACAGGATAATGGCCCAAGGGGGTGGATGATATGGAATGGAATGAAAAAAAACAGACCAGGTTGGATGTACTACGCGCCGCCGAATTGGCAGGCACACTGGACAAGGCTGGTGAAGCGGAACTGGTTGCGCTGATCGAGTCCCTTGAGGCAGAGGAGCGGGAACGGCTGTCGCCCGCGCTGGCCCAGATGCGGGCAGAGCAGGCTGCGTTGCGCCAACAGGTGCAAGAGAGCGAGGTCGCGAATGAGCGACTGGTGATGCTGGCTGTACAACAGGAACATCTATTGGCCGATGGTCGGCACTTGCTGCACGACCTGCAAAGCCGTCACCAGGCCCTTCGGGAAGCGTATCGGCGTGTTACAGGTGAGTCGTTGTCGGTAGTGGTGTAGAGTAGTTACTGAGCCTCTCGGAAAGGCAGACGGATTGGGAGTTGCATGCTGTCGTGAGGGAAGATACGGGGGAAGATGATGATTCTTGGAGAGAAAGTCCGGCTGCGGCCGATTGAGCGAGACGACCTGCCGCGCTTCGTCGAGTGGTTCGGCGATCCCGAAGTGCGCCGCCATCTGGCGCTCTACCTGCCGTTCTCGTTGGCGCAGGAGGAGCGCTGGTTCGAGAGCCTGCTGGAGCGACTGGAGCGGCAGGAGGACTTGTTGCTGGCTGTCGAGACGGCCGAGGGGGTGCACATCGGCAACATCGGCCTGGACAGCATCAACTGGAAGGACCGTTACGCCGAACTGGGCATCGCTATTGGCGAAAAAGCGTATTGGGATCAAGGATATGGCACCGACGCTATCCGCACGTTGCTGGGTTTGGCCTTCCGTCAGATGAACCTGCACCGCGTTTTCCTGCGGGTGGACGCGGACAATCCGCGGGGCATCCGCTGTTACGAGAAGGCCGGCTTCCGGCGGGAGGGAACTTCCCGCGAGGTGGTGTTCAAGGAGGGGGGGTACCACGATCAGTACGTGATGAGTATCCTGCAATCGGAGTTTGAGATCAATGAGTGAGAGCAAGGGAGGTATGCACGGCACCATTAAGCTGTTCAGTGGCAGCGGCTGTCCCGCGCTTGCTGAGGAGATCAGCCAGTATCTCGGCGTACCGCTATCGGGACGCGACCTCATCCAGTTTCCCAACGAGAACATCTTCGTGCGGCTACACGAGAGCATACGCGGTCAGGACGTCTTCCTGATTCAGACCACCTCGTCACCGTCCAACTACAACATCATGGAGTTGCTGATCTTCCTGGATACGCTCAAGCGGGCTTCGCCGGATCGCATCACGGCGGTGATTCCCTATTTGGCCTACGGGCGCTCCGACAAGAAGGATCAGCCCCGCGTGCCGATCACTGCCCGCCTGGTGGCCGATATTATCGGTGTCGCCGGCGCCGACCGCTATATGACGCTTGACCTGCACGCCGACCAGATCCAGGGCTTTTTCAGTATCCCAGGCGATGCTCTGACCGTCTTTCCCATCCTCTCCGACTATCTTCGCGACAAGCGGCTTCAAGAAGCGGTTGTCGGCGCCGCGGACCTGGGCTTTGCCAAGAAGGCGCGTAACCTGGCATCTGAACTGCGTCTGCCCCTGGCGCTGGTCGAAAAACGTCGGGTGTCAGAGGATACGGAAGCGCTCACATTGGTGGGTGAGGTGGAGGGGCGCGACGTCATCATTGTGGATGACGAGGTGAACACCGGCGGGACGGTGCTCAACGCGGTCAGCATCGTCCGGGAGCACGGCGCTCGCGATATCTACTTGTGCTTTGCTCACGCCGTCCTAGCGCCTCCAGCGATCGAGCGGCTGCGGGAACCCTCCATCAAGGAAATCGTGACCACGAACTCTATCCCCATCCCGCCGGAGAAGCAACTGCCCAATCTCACCGTCCTCTCCGTCGCCGGTTTGCTGGGGGAGGTGATCCTGCGCGTTCACGAGGGTCGCAGCGTCGGCGAGGTGTTCCAGAGTTATAAGCGTTATGAGTAGCGTCTCGGTGCGTAGTGGTGACTTTGGTCGCTTCTCTCGCTTTAACAACGACTAAAGTCGTTACTATAAACCACCAAGAACCCCTGGAGGAACCATGTTTGTCAAACAATTCCGCACCGGCGGCGACCGCAACTTTGGCTACCTGGTCGCCGACGAAACGACAAAGAAAGCGGCCATCGTTGATCCATCCTACTCGCCAGAAATGATAGTCGAATTTGCTCGCGATCGTGACTATGAGATCGAATACGTGTTCAGCACCCATGACCATTTTGATCACACCAACGGCAACGGCGTGGTCGCAAGGCTGACCGGGAAACGCGCACTTCTGTTCGGGATGACCGACCCAGAAACTGGCGTCACCGTAGCGGACGGCGCGTGTTTCCCGCTAGGAAATCTAGAGATCCAGATTCTCCACACGCCTGGGCACACCAACGACGGAATCTGCATCTACATCGAGGGCACTGTCTTCACGGGCGACACGTTGTTCGTGGGCAAAGTCGGCGGCACGGACTTGGGGCTGGGAGCCAAGGCCGAATATGATTCCTTGCACCAGAAACTTTTCGCGTTGCCCGATAACACCCGTGTCTTTCCGGGACACGATTATGGCACTGCTCCCGAATCTACGATCGCCCACGAGCGAGAGACGAACCCTTTTTTTCTACAGCCAGATTTCGAAGCCTTTGTGCACCTGAAACGCAATTGGGAAGCCTACAAGAAAGCACACGGAATCTCGTGACCCCGTGGTACGAGAGGAGCTTTGGACGGGAATACCTCGAGTTATACGCACACCGCGACGCTGCCGAAGCGCGAGCAGACATAAAAGCCATTGTCCGCCTGCTCTCTCCGCCAAAGGGTGAACCGCTGCTCGACTTGTGCTGTGGCGCGGGTCGGCACTTGTGTGTCTTGCGCGATCTGGGCTTTGGCCAACTGGTTGGGTTGGACCTTTCCGAGGAACTGTTGCACGTTGCTGCCGGCAATTTGGCCAATGCAGATGGCAACCCAGAGCAAATCCCCAACCACGTTCAGTTGGTGCGATCGGACATGCGCGCGATCCCGTATGAGAACTATTTCGCCACCATTCTATCGCTCTTTACCTCGTTTGGATACTTTGAGACCGACGAAGAGAATCAATCTGTCTTCCTGGCCGTTCACCGCGCCTTGAGGCCGGGTGGAAGAGTGTTGGTTGATTACCTCAACCGAGATTACGTGATCGCCCACCTGGTCGAACGCGACGAGAAGGTGTTTCCCGGTTGGCATATTCAGAATGTGCGCTGCCTGACCGGTGATCGTCGGCGAGTCGAAAAGACCATCACCGTAACTACCAAGACCGGCGGGAAGCGTCAGTTCTACGAGTCGGTACGGCTCTATTCTGAAGCCGAGATGGTTGCCATGCTAAGAGTCGCCGGGTTCATAGACATTCATTGTTACGGATCACTCGACGGTCAGGCATACGACCCTGAGAGCAAGCGCCTGATCCTGGTCGCCCGAAAGAAGATCATTGATCACCAAGATTGAGCCACGGGCGTTGCCCGCGCAGGCTGAAAATAGGCTATATCTGGATTACATCGCAGGTATAGGCTCGGCCGCCGATTTTTTTTCGCACGCGCCGCTGGATTTTGGCGCTGTGTTTGAGGCACGCCGGGGCTACCCCTACCCGCGCCAGGAGGCTGTGCGCGTTCTGGTCGAATACAATAGTGGGTTGGGTGCAGGGTCTCGCACGTTGGTCAATATCAATGCCTTGTGCGACCCCGCTACCTTTTGCGTGATCGCTGGGCAGCAGGCCGGTTTCCTGGGCGGCCCAGTTTACACGGCCTACAAGATTATCACCACCATCCGGTTGGCTGCGCACCTGCAGGAAACCCTGGGAGCCCGGTTTGTCCCAGTGTTTTGGCTGGCTACAGAAGACCACGACTTTCACGAGATCAACCACGCCTACGTCACCCAGCGTGACGGCGAAGTGGGACGGGTGAAATTCGACTGGGGGCAAGCGGGGCATCCAGTTGCCGATTTGCCTGTCACCGCAAGCATAACACGCGCCTACGGCGACTATTTCGAGAAACTCTTGCCAGGGCCATTCCATTCACAAGCCAAAGCGCTGTTCGCGCCTCAACTTGGGGAAGACTTTTGCGCCTGGCACGCTCGGATCTGGTCGAGCCTCTTCGCCGAGCACGGCCTGGTGATCGTCGAACCGAGCACTTTGCATCCACTGGCGAGCGGCTTCTTCCAACGCGCGCTGGAGCAGAGCGATGAGGTCCGCAATCGTCTGGATGGCGTCGCGCACCGTCTGCGCGCCGACGGATACCAGCCCGCGTTGACCTCACCACAGGCGGGGCGGTTGTACACGTTCGACACGACGGGGCGCCGGGTGCGGGTGGAAGACCCAGGCACACATCTCGCCCAGGTGGCCGCACATCCAGAGCGCTACTCCACCGACGCCGCCCTGCGCCCCTTGTTCGCCGATGCGATATTCCCGATCGTGGCCAGTGTGCTCGGCCCAGGCGAGATTGCCTACCAGGCCATGTTGCGACCGCTCTACGACCTGTTTGACCTGCCCCAGCCGCTCTTGTTCCCGCGCAAGAGTTACACCGTCGTCTCCGCCGGCCAGGCCGGGCAAATCGCCCGTTACGGGACAAACGTGCGCGCCATTTTGACCGGGCAACTGGAAGTGAATGGTACGTTCCGCGATCTCGTGCCGGCGTCCGAACGGGCGCTATTCGACCGGGCACGGCGCGAACTGGCGGAAGCGCTCGCGCCGTTGCAGCCCTATTTGGAGGACATTGATCCTGGCCTGGGGAAGACCTGGGAACAGACGCTGTCTAGCTCGATGCGCAACCTGGCCAAGCTCGAAGGGCGGGCCACAAGAGCGCGAATGAGCCGGTTGGGGTTATCTAAAAGAGAGTTGCAGGCCCTACGAAACAGTTTGTTACCCAGGGGACGACTGCAAGAGCGCGTCTTTTCTCTGCCCCACTTTGTCAACGACTATGGCGGGAGGTTCATAGACGAGATACTCTCCGCCGGCAAGTTGGCCGACTTTGCGCACCACGTACTTACCCTGGAGGAAGGGTATGCCGAAAGTTGACGTGATGGCCTTTGGCGCCCATCCAGACGACATCGAAATCGGCTGTGGGGGCACGCTGATCAAGCTCGTGGACCTGGGGCATTCCGTTGTCCTGGTGGACATGGTACAGGGCGAGATGGGGACCAGGGGCACGGTCGAGACCCGCAGGGCGGAGGCCGCTGCCGCTGCCAAAATCATCGGCGCGGTCGCGCGGGAGAATCTGAAACTTGAAGATGGCAACATCCGCGCCGACGAGGAAGCCAAACGCAGGGTCGTCGAGGTCGTCCGCAAACACCGCCCGCGCTTGGTGTTTATTCCCTACTACAAAGACCGGCACCCCGACCACTATCACGCCAGTCAAGTGGCCTACGAGGGCATCTTTCTGGCTGGCTTGGCGCAGTACGAAACGGGGCAGGAAAGTTATCGCCCGCTCAGGGTGCTTTACTACATGGACTGGTACGAGTTCGAGCCGACGTTCATCGTGGATATCAGCGCGCAGTTTGACCAAAAGATGGACGCGATTTACGCTTTCTCCACACAGTTCAAACCGGGCGACTCGTTCTACGAGCAGACTCGTCTCACGTCGCGCCAGTACAACTGGGCGCTTGTCCATCGGATGGCTTATTACGGCTCGCTGATCGGCAGACAGTATGGAGAGGGCTTTCTCATCCGTGGCAGGATGGAGGTCGAGAATCCTTTGGAAGTCAAATTTTCCTCTTTTTGAAGGGAGAACCATGCGTGTCGGAATCACCTGTTATCCTACCCACGGCGGTAGTGGCGTCGTGGCCACCGAGTTGGGCAAGCACCTGGCCAGGCGTGGCCACGAGGTGGCGTTCATTGCCTATTCCACGCCGCTGCGGTTGGCTGAACTGCCGCCGCGCGTCTCTTTTCACGAAGTAGACGTCGTCGAGTACCCCTTGCTCACGAACTTTCCCTACACCCTGGCGCTCGCCTCCAAGATGGTCAGCGTGGCGCGGATGAAGCGGCTTCAGATTCTGCACGTGCATTACGCGATTCCCTTTGCCGCCGCCGCGCTGCTGGCCAAGCGGACCGTGCCGGAATTAGACCTCAAAATCGTGACTACCTTGCACGGCACAGACGTGATGTTGGTCGGCAACAATCCCTCCTTCGAACCGGTGACGGCGATGGTGATCGAACAATCCAATGCTGTGACAGCGGTGTCTAACTTTTTGAAAGACGAGGCTTACCGCCAGTTTCGGGTGAGCAAAGAGATCAGCGTCATCCGCAACTTCATTGATCCGGTGCGGCACGATCATCCAATTCCACCGTGCATCCCCTCCTGCGGCTACTCAGAGCAATATACGTTGATGCACATCTCCAACTTTCGACCGGTCAAGCGCGTCGGAGACGTGATTGAGATATTCGTGCGTGTCACAAAAAAGTTCAATGCCCGTTTGATCATGGTCGGAGATGGGCCCGACGCGGGGCTGGCGGCGCATAAGGCGCAGGAACTGGGGGTTGCAGATAGAGTGATGTTTATCGGCGTCGTGGATCGCGTGGCCCCGCTTTTGCGGGCCGCCAACCTGCTGCTACTCCCCAGCCAGATGGAGAGCTTTGGACTGGTGGCCCTCGAAGCGATGGCCAGCGGCGTGGTGGTCATCGCCAGCGACGCTGGCGGGCTGCCGGAGGTCGTCGAGCACGGCGTCACGGGCTTTCTGGCCCCGGTCGGCGACGTGGAAAAGATGGCTGGCTACGCCATTCGTCTTCTGTCTGACCGTGCACTGTGCCGTGCCTTTTCCCAGGCGGCTCGCAAACGCGCGGTCGAACGTTTTGACTATCACGATATCGTCTCTCAATACGAGGCAGTCTACGAGCGAGTGATGGTGTAGAAGCACTCTTGCAGGAAGGTCTCAGGCATCTTCGCTGTCACGTTTCGTCAGGTAGTGGATGCCAGGGTCACCCTCGATGTAGCCCACCTTTTGAAACAGCGCCAGTGACGTGGGGTTGTCGCTTTCGACGAGGGCGGCGATGATGTGTATATCCTGCTCACGTAGTGTCTCCTCGGCCATCGCGATCAGCTGGGCCGCGTAGCCTCGCCGGCGGTGGTCGGGATCCACCGCCAGCCGGTTGATCCACCCCTTGCGACTATCGTGGGTAACAACAACTGCTCCCACCAACTGGCCGTCCAATTCCAGCCCCAGGATTATCTGGACGGTGCTGGCGAGTTGTCGGGTCAGGCCAGCGCGGCTATCGCGCCCCTGGGGTTTGAGCGAATGCAACCTCGCTCGCTGCCACAATGCCAGCAGTTCGTCGTAGTCCTCCAACCCCAGCCGGCGTATGTGAAGCCCGCTCTTACCATGCATAGAACCATGCATAGAAGTGTCCTCCCCAACTCACGCAACACGCAACACGTTTCACGTTTCCAGCGCCCGCTGCACAGCCTCCGCCAATAGATCCGCGCTCAGGGGCTTCTGCAACCAATCTACAATGTCCTGCACCGGTAGATCCCGGGCCTTGAATTGCAGCGGATAGCCGGTCATTGCTACAATCTTTACGGCCGGCTTCTTCTGTTTCAAGATGCGAAATAACTCGGCACCGCTGATGCCCGGCATCATGAGGTCGCTCAGCACCAGGGCGATCTCGTCACTGTGTTGCTCGAAGATAGACAGCGCCTCCCGACCGTTCGCTGCCACCAGCGTCTGGTAACCAAGCGATTGTAGTGCCTCGGCTACCGCATCTCGCGCGGCCGGTTCGTCCTCCACTACCAGGATCGTTTCTCCGTGTCCGTGTACCGGGGTATCTGCTTCCAGTTCCAATGGTTCCCCCCTGGACACCCGAAGGGCTGGCAAGTAGAGAGTGAAGGTCGTGCCGTGCCCCACCTCGCTCTCTACGTCAATGTGGCCCCCATGCTGCCCGACGATGCCGTACACCTGCGCCAGCCCCAACCCTGTGCCCTGCCCTGTCGGTTTGGTGGTGAAGAATGGCTCAAAGATGTGTGATAGGGTGTTGGGTGGGATGCCTGTGCCAGTGTCCGAGGCGGTCACTTGCACCCACTCCCCTGGTTCCATCTCTGGCAGGGGAGGCGGCTCGCCGGGCCCGACCAGTATCCGCTCCAACCCTATA
>JAUWOI010000409.1 GCA_030612185.1 Anaerolineae bacterium | reverse complement strand
GATAAGTCCGAAGTCCGAAGTCCGAGATCCGAAGTCCGAAGTCCGAAGTCTGAAGTCCGAGGTCTGGGGTTCGAGGTCTGAGACCCAAAGTCCGGGGGCCGGAGGCCGGAGTGCAAGTCTCGGCCGCTACAGGAGAGGGTTGTTTGCGGACTTGCTCCTTGTGTTCTTTTCTCTCGTCTACTTCCTCTTCCACTGGCTGTGGGCTTTTCCGGTCTGGGATCGCTATCTGTTGCCGCTGGTGCCCGTGCTGGCTGTGCTCCTGGGCCGTGTGCTCGCTCGTTTCGCCCACCGCCTGCAATCTGCCATTGGTCATTGGTCATTGGTCATTGTTTATTGTTCATTTGTCGTTCTACTGATTGTGCCCGCGTTCAACGCTGCCCAGAGTTGTTATCCCGTCGGTGGTGACCACGGTGCTTACGACGGCATAAATGAAGTCGCCGCGTTTCTGCACGGCCTACCGGAGGGCACTGTGGTCTATCAGCACTGGTTGGGCTGGCACTATGAGTATTATTTGTTCGATGCGCCCGTGTATCTGGCCTACTGGCCGACCCTGGCCTGGCTGGCGCGGGATGTGCGGGCTTTTGGCGCGGAGGAGCCGCGCTACATCACATTCCCATCCTGGGAGTCACGGGCGCGGGTGGAGTGGGCGTTGGCCGGCGTGGGTTACGAGTTAGAGCCTGCGTTGACCACGACCCGCCGTGACGGCACGCCTTCGTTTACTGTCTATCGGGTTAAGAACGCGGATTCCAGGACATCAACGGATAAATGAAAAGTACCGATTCCCAGTTTACGAATCTACGAATTTACGAATTCGCCAATCTCCTCCGCAACCTCCTGGCCGTTTTTTTGCTCTGGGTGCTGGTGGTTGCCTGCTACTGGAAGATCGCGCTGGCGGGGCGGGTGCTGGCCGGCGGCGACGTCTTCACCTACTTCTACCCCTACTGGGCGGAGGCGACGCGGGCGGTGCGGGCCGGGCGGTTGCCGCTCTGGAATCCTTATCTCTTTATGGGTGCACCATTCCTGGCCAACAGCCAGGTGGGGGTTTTCTATCCGCTCAACTGGCTGCTGTGGTTTGCCCTGCCGGCCCATCAGTCTGTTCATCTGACCATCGTGCTGCATCTGTGCCTGGCGGCGCTCGGTGGCTATCTCTGGGGACGCGCCTCGTTGCGGCTGGGGCGGGCCGGCGCGTGGACGGTTGGGGCGGTCTTTGCGCTGGGGGGTTACCTGGGCGCGCAGGTGGAGCACGTCAACCAGTTGCAGGGACTGGCATGGCTGCCGCTGGCCCTGGCCTTGTGTGATGAAGTCCTAGGTCCTAGGTCCGAAGTCCGAAGTCTGAGGTCGGGGGTTGCGTTTGCTGGCCTGGTGGTTGTTGTAGGATTGATGCTTCTGGCTGGACATACGCAGACAGCGTTTATCTCGCTCGTCGGGCTGGCGGCCTACGGGCTGGGACCACCGCTGTGGGGGCCCTGGCGAAGACTGAGACGTAGATTCTGGACCAGAGCCAGAAGCGGCCTTGCCCGCCAGTCGCCTTATGCACAGGATCACCTGCAACCTTCGCAAGGGTGGTGGGGTCTCTTGGCGCGACGGGCGGCGCTCCTGGTTTGTGCGGCGGGGTTGGGAGTGGCGCTGGCGGCGGTGCAACTGGTCCCCACCTGGGAACTAACGCGCCTTTCGGTGCGCGCTGGGGGGCTGCCGTTCAACGAGAGGCTCTCGTTCTCCCTCTCACCACTTTACCTGGCTCGGGCCCTTCTGCCAGGCTTCGCCACGCCGGTCCCTCCCGAACACATCGAGTATGTCTCCTACGTTGGCAGCGCTGGCCTGGCATTAGCCGCTACGGGGCTCTTCGCTAACGCTCGCCGCCAGCATAGCAACCGGTCTACCAATCTGCCAACCTACCAATCTACCAATCTACCAATCTACCTTCTTACTATCCTGGGCCTTTTCTTCTCCCTCGGCCTCTACAACCCTCTCTATCTCCTCCTGGCCCGCTTTGTTCCCGGCTTTGCCCACTTTCGCGTGCCGGCCCGCTGGCTGGCGCTCTACGCGGCGGGTGTGGCGGCGCTGGCGGGCGCGGGAGTGGATTGCTTATGGCGTGGTCGCGTGCGTGTGAGGTGGCGGTGGGTGGGGATGTTCGCGCTTCTGGTGGTTGGCCTGGGTGTGTGGGGGGCACTTGGCGGGCGAGTGGGCCGGGCGACGCTGATCGGCTGGGTAGTGGGAGCGGCCGCAGTGGTAGGGTTACTGTTTGTGGCACGTCGTGCACCACGGCTGGCGGCGGTGGGGTTGCTGGCGTTGCTGATCGTGGAGCTCTTCGCGGCAAGTTTCGCGCTTCCTCACGCCCGGGCCACCGCGCCCCAGGCGTTCACCAGCCTGCGCCCGGCCATCGCCCACCTGTTGGCTGCTCCCGTCACCTCCAGGGTAGGGGACGGGGGAGGGGTTGGGGCTCGTTTCCTCAGCATGTCCGATATAACCTTCGACCCCGGCGATCTGCCCGAGATCGAGGTCATCTACGGGCCGCAACTCTCGGCCGATGCACTCTATGATTACGTGGTCGCCGCCAAACACAAAGAGGTGCTCAGCCCTAACCTGCCGCTAGCCTTCGGTCTCCCTGCTGTGGATGGATTCGGCGGTGGGGTGCTGCCACTGGCGCGCTACGTCACGCTTCAGCAGTTGTTTATGCCTGAAGATGAGGTCTCTATAGATGGTCGGCTGCGCGAGAAACTGACTGCCATCCCCGACGGGCGCTGGTTGAGCCTGTTCAACGTCGGGCACGTGATCACCGACAAACTCCACGATGCCTGGTTGGATGATGTGTTCTACGACCTCCAGTTCGGGGCGCAACTGGCGCGCGGGGAGGTGGCTGTGGTCGCGCACGTGCAACGATTTGAGGCGACGGCGCTGGGGTTGGTCTCCTACCTGCGCGGAGGGGCGGCGCTGCCCGATGGCACGGTTGTCGGTCTCGTCGAAGTGGGCTTCGGTGAAGGACTGACGCGCACTTTCGAATTGCGCGCCGGGCAGCATACTGCTGAGAGGGGGCAGCCGGAGGGGAATGACTATGTGACGCGGCTGCAGTGGCAGCAGCCGGCCACACCGGCCACGGTCGTCGTGCGGGCGACGTTGACGGAGGGGGAACTGGTCGTGCGCGGGGTGAGCCTGATAGACGAGCGCACCGGTGGCTTTCAGGCGCTGGTCCTCTCCGACCGGGGACGCTTTCGGCTGGCGCACTCTGGCGACGTGAAGATCTACGAGAACCTGGACGTGTTGCCTCGAGCGTTCATTGTCCATAAGGCGGTTGCGGTCGCCGACGACGAGGCGGCACTGGCGCTGATGCAGGCCCCTGTCTTCGACCCGGCGGCGGAGATTGTTCTGAGCGAGGTCGAAGGGGTGGTGCTGGCGGGCGACGTGGGTCCGGGGCATACTCAAACCCGGAGGGACAGCCCGGCAGTGGTCCCGGACGTGACGTGGTATGCGCCAGAGCGCGTCGCGATTGAGGTGGACGCCGATGCGCCGGGTTACCTCGTCTTGGCCGACGCCTGGTACCCCGGCTGGGAGGCGACGGTGGACGGTGAGCCGTCGCCGATTCATCGGGCCGATGTTCTATTCCGTGCCGTCGCCGTGGATGCCGGGCGACATCGGGTCGTTTTCACCTTCCGTCCGGCGAGTCTGCGCGTTGGTGCGGTGATTAGCCTGGCTGGGTTGGTTGTCCTGACAATTGTAGTCGCACGGTTGCTCACGTTGTCCAAAGCAAGCCATGGTGATATAATGGGCACTGCTATTGAGGAGGTAAGCGTTCAGAGGGGAGGGGAAAACGCTCGACAAGACCTCCGAGGTTTAGGAGACAGTGCTCTTTTGGCGACTTTGAACGGCACGTCACTCACTTTCCAAGCCAGATCACGGCCAAAACCTCGGAGGTCTGAACGCTTACTTGAGGAGAATTCACAGGAGGGTGAATCATGAATGCAGTGAATCGTATGTTTGTGGTGCTTCTGCTGCTGGTTGCTATCCCGTTGTGTACCGTTCTGTTGGTGATGCCAGAACCGGTGCTGGGAGCGGCCGGGGGGCAGTTGACGGCGCTGATGGGCCTTCTCGGAAGTTTTCAGCCGTACGTGCGGACGGGCCTGGGCATCCTTTTCGCCTTGATACTGGACGTCATTTTCGTCCTGTTCATTGTCCTTGAGGTACGCCGGCCCACTCCAAAAGCCATTCGCGTCGAGCAGACCGCTGGCGGGGAGGTGCAAATCAGCGTTGCCTCCATCGCCGACCGGTTGAAGTATGAGGTAGACCAGATCTCCGGCATCTTGCGCACCAAGTCGAAGGTGTCGGCCAAGCGCGGCGGTGTTGTGGTTGTACTAGACGTGGAGACGGCGGCCGGGGTTGACGTGCCGGAGAAGGCCGCGCGGATCGTGGCGACGGCGCGGCAGGTGGTGGAGGAGAAGATGGGGCTCAAACTGGCCCGTCCTCCTAAGGTCAATCTGCGCGCTGTCCGC
>JAUWOI010000446.1 GCA_030612185.1 Anaerolineae bacterium | reverse complement strand
CTGGTAGCGGAATGGGGGTGGGTGGGTCCTCGCCATAGATGATCTGGACGTGGGCGAGGGATATGATGTCCCCTGAGTGCAGCACGCACTCCTCGATAGGATAGCCGTTGATCTGCGTGCCACTGGAACTGTCTAGGTCATAGAGCACGTAGCGCCCATATCGCCGGCGGAGTTGAGCGTGGTGACGGGAGACGCGCGGGTCTTCTATGATGACGTCGTTGTCTAGTGCACGTCCGATGGATACCACCGGCTGGAGGAGATTCACGTGACGCTGGCCTTCCAGGATCAGGAACGGGCGGCCTTGTGGCGCTGCCGTGGCCGCAGTCTCGGCCTCCACTTCGCTGGTCTCTATCTCGCGGGTTTTCTCCATCTCGGCTGTTTCTTCTGGCATCCAGCGTGCCTCGACGCGCACTTCGTGAAGGTCCATCTCCTCCTCGGGTAGGACGTGAACGACTGGCGTGACCTCGAGTGCCAGGCTGGCCTGGGTGGCCAGTTCGGCAACGTGATAGGCCAATTCTGTCTCCAACGCTGGTTGCTCGACTGCCAGCGCGTCGCAGTCATCCGGGTGTAGATAGACCCAGTAGTGGGTCGGAGCCTGTGGCGTGCCGTCAGGAGAGAGTACCTGGTAATCCTCGATAGCCCGCGTGAGGTGCACTGCGACCTCCAACGGGCTGAGACGCCCGGCGAAGAGGCGGGCAAAGGTACCTTCGACCAGCCGCTCAGCCAGGGCTTCGAAGCGGGCGATTTTGCTCATAGTGGTGGGATTATAACGCGATAGGGGGTAAATGACAAATGACCAATGGTCACTTGTCGTTGGGATTTGGCAGCACCGCTTCTACCATAGCCAGTACTTGCTCTGGCGTCAGGTTGCGCACGACGGTCGCTTTGTTCCGGCAGGCGACGACACAGGCCCCGCAGCCTTGGCAAAGGGCCACGTTGACCGTAGCTAGGGGCTTCCAGGGATCGAGTTCCCGGGCCTCGTAGGGGCAGGCCGGCACGCAACGCCCGCAACCCGCGCACAGTTCCTCGTCTACGACGGCGATGGTCGGTTCGGCCACCATCTCGCGTTGGGCGAAGAGTTGTAGGACCTTGGCCGCCGCGCCCGATGCCTGTGCCACTGTCTCCGGGATGTCTTTAGGGAACTGGGCCGCGCCGGCCAGGTAGATGCCCGCCGTAAGGCTCTCTACCGGGCGCAGTTTGGGGTGGGCCTCGGCGAAAAAGTCGCTCTCATCGGTGGCGACGCGTATCAGGCGGGCCAATGCGACACTCCCGGGGCTGGGCACGGCCGCCATCGCCAGCACCACCAGGTCAGCCCCCACGCGCATTGATTTGCCGCTCAACGTATCGGCCCCCCACACCTCCAGCTGCTTGTCCTGCTGCTTGAGCCTGGACACCTTCCCGCGCAGATAGACGACGCCGAATTCCTCCATCGCCCGCTGGACGAACTCGTCGTATCCGCGGCCCTGGGAGCGGATGTCAATATAGAAGACGTAAGCCTGACCCTCCGGGACTGCACGGCGGTAGGCAATAGCCTGCTTGGCGACGTACATGCAGCAGATTTTGGAGCAGTAAGGCCGGTGGAGGTTCGGATCACGGGAGCCAGCGCACTGTACCCAGACGACCTCTCGGGGCACGCGGCCATCCGAGGGGCGGCGGATCTCCCCCGCCTGCAGCATGGCTTCGAACTGGAGACTATCAACCACGTCGGGGTACCGCCCGCCGCCATACTCGGGCAGGTTCGCCTTGGCGTAGAGGTCGAAGCCAGTGGCAAGTACTACCGCACCTATGCCAAAGGTGAAGTCGGTAGGTTGGTAGATTGGTGGATTGGTAGATTGGTGGGTTCCCCGATTGACCGATTTCCCAGTTTCCCAGTTTCCCAGTTTCCCAACTCCAACCGTGAAATTCCCCACGTATCCCCCAAACTCCGCCACCTCCGCGTTTGTGAGCACCTGGATCAGAGGATGATGGGCAACGGCCTTGATGCGTTCTTCCAGCAGGTTCCTGCTGTCGTCGAAGTTGAGGTAGAGGCTAGAGAGTTGCGCCATCCGCCCGCCCAGGTGATCCGACCGTTCGACGAGGATCACCGGGTATCCGGCATCGGCGATGTCCAGGGCGGAGGTCAGCCCGGCGATGCCCCCGCCGACGACCAGCGCTCGCTTGATGATGGGCAGCGTGAATGGCACCAGCGGCTCGTCGTAGCGCACCTTCTCCACGATGGTGCGCACCGTCTCGATGGCCTTGCGGGTGGCTTCCTCCGGCGCGTTTTGGTGCGGCCAAGAGACCTGCTCCCGGATGTTGGCGATCTCCATCTGGTAGGGGTTTAGCCCAGCGGCGGCAGCAGCCTTGCGGAAGGTGGCTTCGTGCATCGTCGGGGAGCAGGCGGCGACGACCACTCCGTCCAGGTCGTGCTCCGTGATAGCCTGCTGGATGAGCGCCTGGCCAGGGTCGGAGCACATATACTTGTAGTCGGTACTGTAGGTCACGCCAGGGTAGTCGTGCAGCGTCTTGGCCACCCGCTCCACGTCTACCGTGCTGGCGATGTTGAGCCCGCAGTGGCAGACGAATATACCGATGCGAGCCATTACTACTTACCTCTCCTAGCCCCTCCCTCAGGGGGGGGAGGCTCTTGCCAACGGGAGAAAAGTTTGAGCACCTGGGCTGCCGCGCCGCTGGCGTGGGCGACTGTCTCCGGGATGTCCATCGGCCCGGTGCTGGCGCCGGCCAGGAAAACGCCAGGCCAGACGGTCTCCACCGGGCGCATGTTGGGGTCGCGGGGGAGCAGCCAGCCGTGATCGTCTACTGGCAACCCCAGCATCTCGGCCAACTGGCGCGTCGTGGGGCGGGGCAGGAGCGCCGGGGCCAGCACCACCAAGTCGGCGGCGATCTGTATCTGCTGGCCGCTGAGCGTGTCGGCTCCCCACACTATCACCTTGTCATTCCGGCGGAAGATGCGTGAGACCTTGCCTCGCAGATAGATCACGTGCTCGTCCTCCATAGCCCGCTGGGTGAATTCGTCGTACCGCTTGCCGGCGGCGCGGATATCAATGTAGAAGATATACGCCTGTCCATCGTGGACCCGGTGGCGGTAGAGGATGGCCTGCTTGGCGGTGTACATGCAGCAGATTTTCGAGCAGTAGGACATGTGCTTTTCAGGGTCACGGGAACCGGCACACTGGACGAAGACGACCTCGCGGGGGACTTTCCCATCGGAGGGGCGCTGGATCTTGCCGGCGGTGGGGCCGGACGCGGAAAGGATCCGCTCGAAGGCTAGCCCGTCAATCACGTCCGGTACCCTGCCGCCACCATACTCGGGCATATTCTCCAGTCCGTAGAGGTCGTAGCCGGTGGCCAGGATGATCGCGCCGACTTGCTCCTCGACGACCGTGTCCTCCTGGTCGTAGTCAATCGCTCCCACTGGGCAGAACCGCTCGCAGGCTTTGCACTTGCCCCGTTGGAAGAAGATGCAATGCTCGCGGTCAATAACCGGCTTGTTCGGCACCGCCTGGGGGGAGAGGATGTAGATCGCCTTGCGTTTCCCCACGTACCGCTCGAAATCGGAGGTCACCTTGCGGGGGCATTTCTCCTGGCAGAGGCCACAGCCGGTGCATTTGTCCCAGTCCACGTAGGCGGCGTGGCGGCGAATGCGCACGCGGAAGGTTGGTGGGTCGGTGGGTTGGTGGGTTGGTAGGTTGGTAGGTTGGGCGGTTTCCCGATTTCCCAATTTCCCAGTTTCCCCATCTACCGACTTGATGGAGATAACTTCGGAATAAGTCATCAACTTGATGTTGGAGTGGTGGCCCACCTCGACGGTGCGGGGGGTGAGGATGCACTGGGAGCAATCCAGGGTGGGGAAGGTCTCCGAAAGTTGGGCCATGCGCCCTCCAATGGAGGGGAGGCGCTCGACCATGACGACGTCGTAGCCCGCATTGGCAATGTCGAGAGCCGCCTGCATGCCGCCGATGCCGGCTCCGATGATGAGTGCGCGGGAAGTGGGGGGCCGATCAGTCACGTGCCAAAGTATACCGTATTTTGGGGCATCTGGCAATGATGTTCATCTTGACTTGTTCGTGGCG
>JAUWOI010000109.1 GCA_030612185.1 Anaerolineae bacterium | reverse complement strand
TTACCCAGTCCCGCCTAGTCTCAGACTACCTGACCGAACAGGGGAATTGTCAGGACACACTCCTTTCATTGTGTTAGGTTAATGGTCTTCGGTTCACGCATTCAGAAACCGGAAATCAGAAACCAGGATCAGAGAGAGATGGGGGAGACGCACCGAAAGCCCCTGAAGTAGTCCGAGGCGTTGGGGAGGCTCCTGCTACGGTAAGCGCAGCGGGCGTAATCTCGATAGTAGTACCACGAGCCGCCACGCACCTCGCGGTAGTCACTGCTTCCGGTGGCCATCCACTCCCATACGTTCCCTGCCATGTCCGCACAACCGTAGGGGCTATTCCCACCAGGCGAGTACTGGCCCACTGGAGTGGTATCGCCGATGCCGGCCTCCCATGTATTACAGCGGCCCTCCTCCCAATCACCCCAGGGGTAGACCCGTCCGTCGGTGCCGCGTGCCGCCTTCTCCCACTCCTCCTCGGTGAGCAGCCGCTTGCCTGCCCACTCGGCGTAGGCCACGGCGTCGTGCCAGGTCACATATACCACTGGGTGGGTGGCCTTTTCGGTAGGATAAGAGCCGTCCTTCCAGTCTCGGGGTGGAGGGTGGCCGGTGGCCTCCACGAAGCGCTTGTATTGGGCGTTGGTCACCGGGTACCTGTCAATCCAAAAGATGTCCGCGTACACCTTCCGTTTTCTATCGCCCATCAGGAACTCCCCTGCCGGAATCTCGACTACTCTGCTGTCCAACGCGGCGGCAAGGGCTGCCAACACAGCAGTGTCAGGCTCCATCTGTAGCGCCTCCAGCAGCATCTGGTCATCTAGCCTGTCCAGTGCTTTGACCAGAACCTCCCGTAGTGAGGGGGTCTCCTCCGTTCGAATGGCCTCGAGCAGCAGTGGATCATCAACAACAGCCAGTGTTTCGGCTCCCTGTCTCACGAGTGACGGGGGTAGTCCACGCCCATTCAACTCGGCCACCATCCTGGCACCCCACGTCTTCACCAGCGCAGCGCCTGCCTCCTGCTGCAGTTCTTCCCCCTGGAAGTGGGCCAGCAGCCGATCTAACACCCGCTCCCGCAGGGCCTCGTCGGACTGGCGGGTCATCTGTCCCAGGTGCCACAGCGCCGCCTCCCGCCGGCCGGGGTCGTCGCGGGCCAACCGCAGGAAGAAGCCCACGCTGTCCTCGCCAGCGATCTCCGCCAGCACCAGCCCTGTTCTCAGGAATAGTTCCCCTGTGCAGGCAGCGAATCTATTCTCCAGCATGCGCGTCACGCGCTTGCGCGTCGTCTCCTCCACCTGCATTGCCTCGGCCACGCACCGTCCGGCCAGCAGCAGTCGGGTATTGGCCTCATCGTCTTCGGCGACCAGCAGGGCCTCGACGATGGGCGTGGCATCGGCCATGCCCACGTAAAGCAACGTCACCTCCTGCCACCACTCGTCGCCGGCCTTCTCCAGCAGCAATCCTCGTACTTCCTCGTTCTCCACGATCTCCCGCGCTGCCAGGTACTCCTGGAAACTCTGGTGCGAGAAGGTGTACGTCTCCAACTCCATCTCGATCAGCAGCCCGCTCCGATCGCGCACCTCGTCCACGAAGTCGGCCGCCTGTCCGCCTCCCTGGGGCAGCAATACCGCGATGCGCTTTTCCAGTTCGCGGCGGGAGATCTCAGGACGGGCCTCCCGGTGCATCCCCAGGGCCAGTGGTTGCAGCACGGCCCGCTTATCGCGCAGCGACAGGTGGCCCACCAGCCCCTTGGCCTGATCCCAATAGCCCAGCAGCACGTCCACGCACTCGGCGTAGAGGCCCACCCGCTGTTTGGGCAGCGTGGCCCAATAGCTATGCACCGGGGCGATGATGGAGAGCAGCAAGGGGTTGACGGCCAGCCTGCGGATGGCAGCGTTGGCCTTGATAGCCGCCACCATGTCCCGCGCGGTGTTCTGCGCCCGCCGCCGGGCGGTGGGGTTGTTCTCCCCCTGGGCGGCGAGTTCCACCGCCAGGCACCAGTTCGTCGCAAACTGCCGCATCTCCTCGGCGGCGAATTCTCGGACGTGCAGTACGGTAAAGCCGTGCTCCAGCGGCGCGCTCTTGTAGCGCAGCGGTCGGGAGGTGACGATGTACCGGTTCCGGGGGTAGATCGTCACCAACCGGTCCACCCACTCCGACAATTGCCGCCGCTGTGCCTCGTCCGCTACCTCGTCCAATCCGTCCAGCAGCACTAGGCAGCGGCCGTCCTGCAGCGCCTGCTTGAAGAAACCTTCCCGAGGACGCATCCCCAGATCGGTGTACCATTTCGTCAGGTAGGCCGGCAGGGTGGACACGCCGCTCTCGCCATCCAGCACTCGCGCCAACCGTTGCAGGAGGATGAGGATGGGCAGTTGTTTCTCCTTGAGATTGGCCCCCAACTGCTTCCTGATCTGACCCCGAGCGTAGGTCAGGGTCAGGTAGGCCAGGAGGGTGGTCTTGCCCGTGCCGGGGCCGCCCAGAATGGCCAGCCGCTTGTGTAGCGCCAGCGCCTGCCCGATGTCCAAAGCGGGTGGCTCCTGGCGGCCCAGGGCGGTGTCCAGCATCTGGACGTGGAGGGGGACGTACACCTGCTCCAGTTCCATGGTGACCGGGGCCTTGGTCCTCAGGCCGCGGATGTTCAGCCACTGGTACTGCTCAATCAGGTGGTTCAGATACCGTTTCCTGAAGCCCCAGCCAGAACCGAGCCTGCTCATCAGCCCCTCGGCCACGGCGTTGCCGAGTCTCTCGAAGGCCGGTTTGAGCACCCACACCAGGATACCGCCGAAGATCAGCCCGGTCAGCCCGGTTAGCCACCAGGGGATTTGTTTTTCCGTCAGTTGGGAAAAGGCTGGCGTGGAGGGGGAGCCCGGCGCAGCGGGGGGTGGGTAGGGGGTGTAGGCGGGATAAGGCGTGTAGGTAGGGGGCACGGGCGTCTGTGCCCCGACCATCCCGCTGAAGAGGATCAGCAAGACGCAAGTCAGCGCACACAGCATGATAAATCTTCGCATACCTGCCCTCCTGCGATACCGGTGCATCAGGAACCTCTACAGTATACTTGACCTTGGGCGAAAGTCAAAGTGTATCCGTTCGGGGTAGGTCAGAAACCAGGTTTTTAGGCATCTCCCAAGCGAAACGTGGCTTGCTGTGAGAGACTCCTATGAACAGACTGGTTCCTTTGACGAAAAAACCTGGTTTCTTGGTCCCCACGTGGACACTTACGTCAGAGTTTTGTACCGCCGATGTGCTTTTTGGGTTGCCGAAACAAGATCGGGGCGGGTCATTTATGAGTGATTTCTTTGACAATGATCCCCAGGGCCAGGACAGGTATCCCCAACACCAACAGTGCCAGGGTCGCCAGTTCGCTTCCCAGGCTGCTCCCCTCGGCCGGATGCCCGCGCATCCGGTTGAGCAGGGCATCGAAGGTGTTGCCGGACAGGTTGCCCAGGGTGATCATGCGGATGTGGGCGAGAGTGTCCCGCGCTTTGTCCTGGCCGTAGGTCTCCACCAGTTTGTGCATCATTTCTGGGTCAGGGTGGCCATCGCTTTCGGCGTAATGCTGGGCGAAAAACAACGCCGGGGCTTCCTCTGGTGAGGCGTGGCCTACCTCGCCGCTCAGCAGAAGGTCCACTTCCTCCTGGCTCACCCCGCTGGCCAAAGCCGTTTTGGCGTGGCCGTAACTGCAGTAGCGACAGCCGTTGACTGCGGTAACGGCGAGCATGATCTTTTCGGCGAAAGCCTTGCTGATGCGTTTACTGCGCACAGCCGATCTGAATTCGTGGAAGTGGGCCAGGATATCCCGGAAATCCTGGAGTAGTGAGTGCGGAGTGTAGATCCGTTTGGAGAAGCTCCCTTTTTGCCTGCGAGACATTCTAATTCTCCTCTCACTACCGCCGCTGCCGATACAGCGTTCGATCAACGACATCCGCCATGTTTTCGACGTTGAGCGTGTGGCCCAGGAACTGGTTTATCCTTTTCGCCTGTTTGGTTGAACTTTCCAGAATCTCACTGTAATTGACGTAAAGTGCCTCAACGTTGGGTTGCTTGTCTATCAAGGCTGCGACTTGTTGTAGATGCTGACGAAACAACTCCGCCATTTTTTCGTCGCTCGCCGCATCGGTAGGCTCCCCTCTTCTGATGAGCATCCGTCTTTGGGAGTCTAGAATCTCCTCTATCTTACGGCGCATAAAGATCACCTTGTAAGTGTAGCCTTGAGGCAGGTGCTTCAGCAGCGCCGAGATCATCTTGACAGCCTTGCCCCTGGCATCTTCCAGCCAGGACTGGTCGTGCTCGATTTGTTTCACCCTTTCAAATTCATAATACCCTTTTGGGTTGTCCTCGTCGGCTGTCCTGATATTGTCCGTCAGGACCTCCATCCCGCCAGCCTCAAGCATCTTCATCAGCATTGAGGTGCCGGAACGGGGCAACCCTGAAACGATTGTGATGATCTCTCGATCCATAATCTTTACTCCTTCCCTGTTGTCTACTGTACGACGATCTCTTTACCCACAAGCAGGTCTTGATACGCCTCACCGAATGTGCTCCGAAAGGCCTCGACGGTCCAGTCGCAACTGTCGTGGGGTGAGAGGGCGACCAGTTGCGGGTGGCGGTGTTGCAGGTAGGCGATGGCGGTCTCTACGTCCTGCCGGTTGATCGGGTCCCAGGGCCATTTGCCCGTACACAGGAGACGCTGCAGCGGCAGCCCGAACTTCACCTCCCGCGAGGCGGTCACGGGGTAGTGCAGCCCGCCGACGATGCCGTACAGCGGCTCGTCGAACAGCATCTCCGTCCGGTCAACGATACGCTGGAGGGTGGGGTGCCCACAGCCGATGATGACCACGAGACCTTTTCCCTCCACGTTGACCGCCAGCGACTGCTCCGGCGTCCAGCCGAAGAAGAACATCTGCCGGGGGATAGGCCCCATGCTGGCGACGCCGGGAGCGATGATCTGTGGGCCATCCACGACGATCACCCGCGCCGTGGGGTTGGATAACGGTACCGGCACGTAGGCGGGGATGCCCTTCAGGTCAACCGGTTGGCCTGAAAGGGCAAAGGTATGGTGCGTCATGTGTGATATGCCCCCCACGTGATCCTCGTGTGCGTGGGAGATGACCAGCGCGTCAATGTCAGTCACCTCTACGCCCAGGGCGGCCATATTGCGCAGCAGTGGGGAGGGATGCTCACCCTGCGTGTTGTAGCCCACGTCGAAGAGGATGGTCGTGTCGTCGGCGCGGACGAGGTACGAGACACCCGGCTCGCCCACCAGAGATTGTCCTGAATCTTGCCCTGAGCCTGCCTGCCCTGAGCGGAGCCGAAGGGTCGAAGGATCGCGGGCGGTGTACCAGTCAATCAGGGGCAGAATGGTGAGGTGTTTCACCGTGCCCACGTCCTTGAGTTTGGGGCAGCGTGCGCTGGCCCATACCCGGTCGGCGCGGCGGCGGCCCAGTTGGAAACGGGCCACCAGCCCTCCGGCAGCGGCCGCTGTGAGGCCACCCAAAGCGAAAGCAATCGCTTGTTTGGTTTTCATCACATTGTCTCCTTGTATCTATTGATCAGGCTGGTCAGGTCCTCGAACGGCCCGCCGTGGCCGACGTACACGACACGAGGCGAAAGGGCCGCTAACCGGCGGACGCTCTCCCGGTTGCGCTCCAGGTCCCAGGCGACGATGGGCGGCCCCGGCTTGCGAATCAGCCCCATCAACTGGCCCATCACCAAATCGCCGACGATGGCCTCGCCGCTGTCCAGCAGCACCGAGAGGGAGCCCGGCGTATGCCCTGGCGTGAGAATCACCTGGCCCGCGACGCTATATTTGTCCAGCCGCCACTCGTCCTCGAACACGATGTCCGGCTCGAAAGCGGGGGCATGGTCGGGGCCAGCCACCCCTGGTATCCGCATTCCCAGCGCCACGAGCCAGTGGGTCGGGTTGAGCGACCCTGGCAAATGGATACCCTGCCGCACAGCCTCGGCGTCCAGTGCGTGGATGGCGATCGGCGCGCCGGTCCGCTCCCGCAGCGCCGCCGCACTGCCGAAGTGATCAATGTGTCCGTGGGTGAGCAGGATCAGGCGGATATCGCTGGGGGCGACGCCGCGCTCCGCCAGCCGCGCCAGGATGAGGTCTGCCCGGCCGGGGTTGCCAGTGTCCACCAGGATTGATCCCCCGTCGCCCTGGATCAGGAAGACGTTGGTTGATTTCCCTGTGTCAATCTGAATGACGGTCTCGATCATCTTATAGCCCCTTGCCAACTGATGTGGTATGCCTGCCCTTGCTGTCACTCAATCTCCACCTCCAATATACCTTCTTGTCTCGGAAGAGAAACTATAACATCATCATCCACGAAAGAGATAAGGCCGCTATTTTGATCGCGCGCGGCATCTACCGCTCAATCCCTTCCCGTGCCAGCACCCCCTGCTGGTAGTAGTGTTTCACCTCCCGCATCTCTGTCACCAGGTCGGCCCGCTCGATCAGTTCCGGGGGGGCGCGGCGACCGGTGAGGATCACCTCTACGTGCTCCGGCCGCTCGTCCAAGAACGTTAGCACTTCCTCGACGGTGAGCAGCCCGAACCAGATCGTCACGTTGATCTCGTCCAGTACGACAATGTCGTACTGGCCGGAGAGCATCGTCTCCCGCGCCCGGGCCAGCCCCCGGTGGGCCTGGGCCACGTGCTCGGGAGTGACCTCCTCCCGGCGGATGCAACGCACGTCCCCGTACTGCTCGATGGTGATATGGGAATGATCGCGCAGTGCGTCCAGTTCTCCGTAGGGCTGACCCTTCATGAACTGGCCGACGTAGGTGTGTATGCCGTGGCCGGAAGCCCGCAACGCCAGGCCCAATGCGGCTGTTGTTTTCCCTTTGCCGTTCCCGGTGTAGACTTGTACGTAGCCTTTTGAGAGATGATCACTCATATTCTTTGCGTCGCTACCTTTCGCTTGGAACTAACGTGAAGCGTGCCATAATAAGCACACTTGCAGACGGTGTCTACAATGAGCCCAACTTCGATCTAACCGGCTGAGCGAGTGGCTGACGAAATGGTTAAAAGAGGGGTCAGTTTGTGTCTCCCCAGCATCACTGCTTATTATACTACCCCGGCCCCTGCGAGGGAAGCACCCCGAATGTCTGCGTGGACGAACAAACCGGGCGGAGGCGCAGAGCAACTCCGCTCGTAGGCTTAGCAGGCAATCCTTGCGCCGCCCCCGTAAAGAAAAGCGGCCCGGGGACTTACCTGCAATCTCCGGGCCACAGTCGCTTCAGTGGGATTTGGGATTTTCATTTCTCCCCGTGTCCGGCCAGTTCGGCGATCTCCGCAATCCTGGCGTCCAGTTCAGGGCCGAGGCCCTCGATGTCTGCATCCAGGAAGCCCCGGATGATCATCGAGATCGCCTCGCGTTCTTCAATCCCCCGTGCCTGCAGGTACGCAACTTGCTCGGGGGCGATCTTGCCGATGCTGGCCTCGTGGCTCATCTGTGCTTCGGGATGCAGGGCTTTCAGACCGGGGATGGACTTGATGAATCCCTCGTCTCCGGGATCCAGCAGTAGGCCGGCGCAGTCCACGTGCGCCCGGCAACTGGCTTTGCCGATGAGCAGACCTTCCTGACTAAGTCGTCCACCGGTGCACACCCCCCGATGGGCGATTTCGGCGCTGGTGTCCTCACCGTTCAGGTATACCTCGCCCCCAGTGGTAATGTTCGACCCCTCAGAACCCAGGATAATGGTGAAGTACTTCGCCGAAGCGGTTCTCCCATTGAGCCACGTCCGTGGATTGGACTGGACGTCCCCGCCCGGTCGCAGCGAGACGTAGTTGCTTATGAACATCCCGCCTGCCTCAACGATCGTCCCCGAGCGGGGGCGTACCTTGACTCCAGGGCCCCAACTATGGATCATCGTGCTGGTCAACCTGGCGTTCCGGCCGACGTAATGCTCGCTGACCCCAAGATGGACTGCGCTGCTCACACCGGTTCTCGTGGCGCAGCCCGTGATCAGGTGAAGTTCAGAGTCCTCTTCGAGCATGACGACGTTGTGGACCATCTGGGCGATGTCGCCCCGGGTTATATACAGGCAGGCTTGGACGGGGAAGGACACCTTCGCTCCCTTCTTCACGCGAATGAAGTATCCCTGGGGTTCCGGCTGCGACGCGTACTGGGCTGTAATCTCATCCAGGTCGGCCGGCACCGCTTTCCAGTAGTACCGCTCGCGCAGCCAGCCGTACTTCCTGAGAGCGTCGGCAAGGGCCAGCAACTCAAAGTCGTCGGAGTGGGCCACCACGCAGAGCGGGTGAAAGTCGCGCAGGATGAACGTGCCCGAACGGTCATCGCCCTTGATGTGCACGCCCACGCTGGCCATCATCTCTACATCAGCGGGCTCCATCTGGCTGGGAGAGGTATGTGTCGCTCGTTGAGTGTCGGGGGTGGTGACAAACTGGTCCAGGTCAACGTCTGCCGCCCGGCGTAGATGGGTTGAAACTTCCATTATTGCCTGTGCCTCCTGAGTTCGCATTGAACACATTCCTCATAGCCACACTTGCGGATTTGATCGAGGAGGACATGGGGGTTCCCCGAGCAACCTATGTACCCATCCAACATCACGTGCGCTTTGTCAGCGTGGACGTAATTCAGGATGTTGCCGGTGTGGGTGATGACCAGGCCTGTCCTTCTCTCCTTCGGCCGGGTAGCGTGGTTTCTGGCAAGCAGTTCGTTTGTAATGTACCCAACAACGTTCATGGCCTCCAGGTCAACGCCGGAGTCGGGCTCATCCAGCATTACGAACTTCGGGCGGGTGACCAGAAGTTGGAACAGTTCGGAGCGTTTGATCTCGCCCCCTGAAAGGCCAGCGTTGATATCGCGCTCCAGAAACGGCTCCATCTGAAAGGCTCTCACCAAATCGTCAATTTCCTGAGCGCGTTGCGGGGCCTTTGCGATGGCGTGATCGAGGATCTGCCGCAGTTTGACCCCGGTGATGGTGGGGGGGCGCTGTTGCGAGACGCCGATGCCGAGCCTGGCTCTCTCGGTGATGTCTAGTTCGGTGATGTCCTCTCCGTTGAAGAGAATCTGTCCCCCGGTCACCTTGTACTCTGGGTAACCGATGATAGTCATCATCAGCGTGGTCTTGCCGCTTCCGTTAGGCCCCAGCAGGGCGTGGATCTCTCCCTCGGGGATGACCAGGTTGAGGTCGGAGAGGAGCATCTGCCCATCAACCGCGATGTATAGATGCTCGATTTCCAGAATATTGATCATTTCAGCCTCTTTCCAATGTAGTATGCCCGCTCAAAGAACCGATTCTTGCGCTTAGCCACCGATTCTGGCCTGAGCGTATCGGTGAAGATGAGTCTGTCCACGATCTTCATGTCTAGCATGCGCGTGTAGTTCTTCATTGCTTGCTCAGCATCTCTGCTATCGCCCAACAACACCCGGTCCAGGGGGCTGGGGACGGTGCAGGCGAGAAGCAGCACTGCCCGTTTCCCGCGCATCTCTTCGCGCACTGGCGGCACGTCAACGCCGAAAAACGGGATAGGTTTTGCCCTGGACCAATCCCGGTGCGAACCGCAGTGCCGGTCGAAGAAGGTCTTCATAATGCCTGGCACGTTGGACCAGTAGACCGGGGCGGCCAACACTACCACGTCGGCGTCTTTCACCTTGTCAAAGATGGCGTTAAAGTCATCCTTCAAGACGCAGTGCCCCTCCTTGCGGCAGGCCCAGCATCCTCGGCAGTATTCCAGGTTGTAGTCGTACAGGTTCACCAGTCCCACCTGATGCTCGTTGCTGGCAGTGCCGTCCAGCACCCGTTGGGCCATGGTGCTGACCAGTCCCTTGCGGCGCGGCGATGCGACGATTGCCAGGACATTCATTGTTTTCCTTCTTTCATTGCTCACGACAGGGCGTAGTTCAGGGCCGCTTCTGCGTGAATGGCCGTCGTATCGAACAGCGGTATCCCGGCGTCCGCCTCGCTGACCAACAGGGGGATTTCAGTGCAGCCCAGGATGACCCCCTCGGCGCCGCGTGCTGCCAGTTTCTTGATGACGGTCACAAATCCGGTCCGCGATTCATCGCGGATCTGGCCCGCCACCAGTTCGTTGTAGATGACGTCGTTCACGTACTCGCGGTCGTCGGCGTCGGGTACCAGGACGGCGATGTTTTTCCGGGCTAGTGCATCCTGGTAGAAGGTCTTCTCCATCGTGAATTTGGTGCCGAGCAACCCCACTGTCTTTTTCCCCCGCGCCAGAATAGCCTCACCAACGGTCTCGATCAAGCTCAGCATAGGGACGTTGACGCTGGCCTGTACCTGGCCAAAGACCAGGTGCATGGTGT
>JAUWOI010000179.1 GCA_030612185.1 Anaerolineae bacterium | reverse complement strand
CTCCCCAAGCGCGCCGCAGGCGCGGCCGGTGGTGGTCGCTTTGGATCGCTGAGGCTCTGAATTCACTGAAGGCAGAGAGTTCTGCACAAGAACACTACAACGAATTGAGAAAGGAACGAATTCATTTCATTCTCCATTCGCTGTGGTGTCTCCCTCTACACCCTCACAGGTATCATTTGCAATTCCGTGCCGTGAAAATTCGCCAACAGGCCGAGCCGAAAGCCCAAATGCCTCAATCTGGCTTTCAGTTGTTCCTGCATAGCCTTATCCGCTTGCTTGACGGCCACGGTTGCCAGCAACACCTTTCCATCTACACTGATCAGGCGGGCCGGCTGCGGTCCCAAATAGTGGCCCTGGTAGTAAACAGGCACTTGTTTGATGTAATCGTAGGAGAATCCCTGGTGCTCCAATTCGACCATCGTGGCCCGCCGATAGACCTGATGCAAGAAGCCCGGTCCTAACTCGAAATGCACCCGGTGCAGCACCTCGAAAAGGTGATTCGTCAACGCCGGATAAAGCATACCCTCGGCCACGGGGCGCTCTTGCCACTCGAAACTGACGACTTTGTCGCGCAGGAAATTGGGTAGCCGTTTGTCCAGCAGCGACTCGGCCCCAAATCTGACCACGATGGCCAGGTCGGCGTCGGTCACTTTGAGGTACGAAATGGCCTGCGCCGAATGAAGCGGTAGGATTTCCGGCGCGACCTTGATTTCCAGGATGATTTTGCCGTCCTCAACCCAGATGTCCACGAGGTAGAACCCGACGCGTACGCCCCGGTAGTAGACCTCGAAGACCTTTTCCGTTTCGCAGCGAATGCCTTCCGTCTCCAGGCCAAACGCCGCCGCGTCTCGGTAGAAGTGTTCGGGCAGGCTTGGGCCGAGGGTGTTGTGGACGTTCAGTAGGACGCCTCGGACTTTGTAACTGAGTTCTTTGTGGATGATTTTTGGCATATTCGATGTTTCTCAATTCGCTGGTTTCTCCATTCGTTGTAGTGCCCCCGCGAACACTACAGCGAATTTAGAAAGGAACGAATTTGCTCTGCGTCGCCTCATCCGTTGGTCTCACAATTCGTTGGTCTCACAATTCGTTGGTTTCTCAATTCGTTGGTTTCTCAATTCGTTGTAGTGTCTTTGGCGAAGGTCTTTTTATGCAGAACTCTCAAGACATGAAGGAGCCGGGTGTTTGTTGATGGTCGCGCAGCGCGACCGGGAGGTAGACCTTATGCTTCAGCACAAGGCAGTTAAGCGCCTCGAACCAGTTCTCGGTTATCACCGTGTATCCTTCGGTATTGGGATGCACCAGGTCGAACATCAACGACACCCGTGCACGACCTGTGGCTGGATTGTAGAAGTCATCCCAGTTGTCGCTAATCCACATGTCCATCCCGGTTAGATTGCTCTCCAGACTGTCGTTATATGCCCGCACCGCCAGCGACTCCCAAAGGTCCTGGGTCGGGGCAATGGCCGAAACGATGATCTGTGGCTGTGCCCCGTCTGCGTTGGTGTGGGCAGCGACCACGTTGACGATGTCCTGGACTTCGGTCACGGTTTGGCTGATGACTTCCGGCAGTTTGGACGGGTCCCCTCCAGTTTCCTGGGTCAGGTCGTTGCCACCGATCATCAGCAGGACAAAGTCGGGCTCTTCTGCCAGCCAATCGTGGTTTTGAAGGTCGGCCAGCACCTGGTCGGCCCGATAGCCGTTAACCCCGTGGTTGATCACGTCGTAACTGTCAGCGCCGTAAGCCTCGTCGAGTCGCGCCTACAACTGGGCCGGGTAGGGGTGCCCCGTCCCTGAGTAGGGATAACCCTTGGTGCTGCTATCTCCCAGGCAGGACACCACCGAGGTCGTGATATCTTCTGCGTGGGAGATCATCGGCGCGGCCGCCTCTGCGGCTTCCAGCGACGGTGGCAGGGTTACGTGCGGAACCGTCCCAGCCGCAAGGTAACAGAAGACAAGGTACGCAGATGTGCTGAGAAGAGTGATGAATAGCCTTTTGCGGGAACGAAAGAATAGGTCGCAAACGTAGCCTGCCTGGAGGCGGAAGCGCAACTTGGTAGGAAACACCTGGCGACTTACTACGTAGCGGCACTCACGCTCGAAGATAGGGCCTAATGCAAGAAGTTGAGGATGCATTGCAGGGCTTTGTTGAAGAAGCGAGGATGTCGCAGGGGCTTTCTCACAAGTCACGTTCAAGTGGCTCGGTGCAATTTGTAGATCTCACGCCGGTGACCTACGGCGTAGATGATGATTCGTCTGTGCTTCCGGTCTATCTCGTATATCAATGGAACGCCGGTTCATACACTGCTTGTGTTCTCAATCTGGCCGGTCAGTTCTTCCATAGAAAGCAAGTGCCCGCCAGAAGCGACGTAGGCCACTGCGTGGCGTAACCTTTCTTCGAATCTGGATCTCAACTCCAGCCCCGCGTCAGGGTCTCCAAGAACTTCTTGCAGTGCATCCTTGAGTGCGCTCTGGATAAGCATCTTCAACTGTGGAACTGTCATCTCGGCCACGGTCATGCCCTCGACTGTTTTATCCGTGGTGACCGCGTAGGAGGCACGCGTCTCTTTCACCTGTTCCTCGCTCATCGCCGCTGCTCCTTTATCGGACGTGGTTTTCGCACTCTGTATCTTCGATCACTATCCAGTATAGCGGAGAGCCCAGAGGATGTCAAGGATGCTTCGTGACTATGCCCCGCAACGCCCGCAACGTGTCGCGCAACACGCATCACGTTTCACGCATGACGTTTCACGCAACACGTTTCACGCAACACCCAAAACGTGCCTCAAAAACTGCCCCGTATAACTGCCCTCGACCTGGGCCACCTGCTCCGGCGTGCCCTCGGCCATGACCTCACCCCCGGCGTCGCCCCCTTCCGGCCCCAGGTCAATGATCCAGTCGGCCACCTTGATGATGTCGGGGTGGTGCTCGATGATGACGATGGTGTTGCCCGCGTCCACCAGCCGGTTGAGCACGGCGATCAGTTTGTCCACGTCGGCGGCGTGCAGTCCCACGCTGGGCTCGTCGAGCACGTAGAGCGTCCGCCCGGTCGCCCGCTTGCTCAGTTCCCGCGAGAGTTTCACCCGCTGCGCCTCGCCGCCGGAGAGGGTCGGCGCTGGCTGTCCCAACCGGATGTACCCCAGTCCCACATCCTGCAAGGTCTTGAGTTTGGCCTGGATGCGGGGGATGTTGGCGAAGAACTCTGCCGCTTCGTCAATTGTCAGGTTGAGCGCCTCGGCGATGTTTTTCCCCTTGTAGCGTACTTGCAGCGTCTCCCGGTTGTAGCGCCGGCCGTGACAGATGTCGCAGGGAACGTAGATGTCGGGGAGAAACTGCATCTCGATGCGCAGCGTGCCCTGTCCCTGGCAGGCCTCGCAGCGGCCCCCCTTGACGTTGAACGAGAAACGGCCTGGCTTGTAGCCCCGGATCTTCGATTCGGGCAGGGAGGCGAACAGTTCGCGGATAGGGGTGAAGAGGTTGGTATAGGTGGCCGGATTGGAACGCGGCGTGCGCCCGATGGGGGATTGGTCTATATTGATGACTTTGTCTATCCGCTCGACGCCCTCGATCTCTTCGTGCTCGCCAGCCCGCTCTCGCGATCTATGCAGCACCTGCGCCAGCCGCCGGTACAGCACCTCGACCAGCAGCGTGGATTTGCCGGAGCCGGAGACGCCGGTGATACAGACGAACTTTCCCAGCGGGATACGCACGGTTATGTCCTTCAGGTTGTGCTCGCGGGCTCCCCGGATGACCAGTGCGCCACCGTTCCCCTCCCGTCGCTGCGCGGGCGTCGGGATAGACTGGCGGCCGGAGAGATACGCCCCGGTCAGGCTCTCCTGGCAGGCGACCACGTCCTCAATCGTGCCGGCGACGACCACCTCCCCGCCGTGCTCACCGGCCCCCGGCCCCAGGTCCACGATCCAGTCGGCGGCGCGGATGGTCGCCTCGTCGTGCTCGACCACGATGAGCGTATTGCCCAGGTCGCGCATCTCCTTCAGTGTGCGGATGAGGCGGGCGTTGTCGCGCTGGTGCAGGCCGATGCTGGGCTCGTCCAGCACGTAGAGCACGCCCATCAGTTGCGAGCCGATCTGCGTCGCCAGCCGGATGCGCTGCGCCTCGCCGCCGGCCAGCGTCACGGCGGTGCGGTCCAGTGTCAGGTAGTCCAGTCCCACGTTGACCATAAACTGCAACCGGGCGTGGACTTCTTTGAGGATGCGCCTGGCGATGAACCATTCCTTCTCGGTGAGGGGGGAGCCAGGAGAAAGTATCTCGGGTAAGAAACCAGGTTTCTTCCGAGAAACCTGGTTTCTCTGGAACCTGAAACCCGATAACTCATCAATCCACTCCAGCAGTCTGGTGATCGGCCAACTGGTCATCTCGCTGATCTGCTTGCCCGCCACCGTGACAGCCAGTGCCTCTGGGCGCAGCCGCGCTCCCTTGCAGGCCGGGCAGGGCAGGCGGGTCATAAACTCCTCGATCTTGCCCCTGACGTAGTCGGAACTCGTCTCGTTGTAGCGGCGTTGCAGGTGGGGAATAGCACCCTCGAAGCGGGTGGCGTAGTCGCTGCGGCGACCGTCTCGACTGACGTAGTGAACCTGGATGCTCTCTTCGCCGCTGCCGTACAGCAAGATGTGCCGCTGGGCATGGTTCAACTCGCGCCAGGGCGCTTCGATGGAGATGTCGAAGTGGTCGCAGGTTGCCTCGAGCAGTTGCCAGTAGTACCCTTCGCGCCCCTGGACGTTCCAGGCCTGGATGGCTCCCTCTGCGATGCTCTCGTCGGGGTTGGGCACGAGCAAGTCGGGGTCCAGTTCCATCCGCGTTCCCAGCCCCTGACATTCGGGGCAGGCCCCGTGGGGGCTGTTGAAGGAGAAGGTGCGGGGTTCAAGTTCCGGCAGGCTGATGCCACAGACCGGGCAAGCCAGGTGCTCCGAGTAGAGTACATCTTGTGGTGGTTCGGCCGAGACGTCGTTGATGATCACCACCCCGTCGCCCAACTGAAGCGCGGTCTCGATCGAGTCGGCCAGGCGCGAGCGAAAGGAGGAAATCGTAGACGAGAAAGGAGCAGATGAGGAACGGAGAGCCTCATCTACTCCTTCCTCATTTACTCCATTTACTCCCTCCGGTATCACGAGCCGATCCACGACCGCCTCAATCGTGTGTTTTTTGTAGCGGTCGAGTTCGATCTCCTCGTCCACGTCGCGCGCGAGACCGTCCACCCGCACGCGCACGAAGCCCGCCTTGCGCACGTCCTCGAAGATGGCCTGGTGGTGCCCCTTGCGGTCTTTGACCAGCGGCGCCAATACCTGGAAGCGGGTGCCGGGCTCCATCCTCAGCACCGCGTCCACGATCTGCTGGGCGGACTGCCTGGTGACCTCGCGGCCGCACTGCGGGCAGTGGACCACGCCGATGCGGGCGTACAGGAGCCGCAGGTAGTCGTAAATCTCGGTGACGGTGCCGACGGTCGAGCGAGGATTGCGCGAGCCCCCCCGCTGGTCAATGGAGATGGCCGGGGAGAGCCCCTCGATCTGGTCCACGTCCGGCTTCTCCATCTGGCCGAGGAACTGGCGCGCGTAGGCGGAGAGGCTCTCGACGTACCGTCGCTGCCCCTCGGCGTAGATGGTGTCGAAGGCCAGGGAGGACTTGCCCGACCCCGAGATGCCGGTGACGACCACCATCTTGTTGCGCGGGATCTCGACGGTGATATTCTTCAGGTTGTGCTCTCGTGCGCCCCGCACGACGATCTTATCCTGGACCAATGGCGCTTACCTCTACCCTGTTCTATTGAATGGCTATCGAACGTTTGTTCTCAATTGTAACATCTTTGCCACACTTCGTCAAGCCGAAAAAATATTGTAGCAGGTTTTTACAGATTAAGCAAAGCCACGATCCGTTAAAATCCGTTGATGTCCTGATATCCGCGTTCCAAATTGGACAAAGTCGCTGCTCTTTGATATAATCTGTTTGCGCCTGCTAAGATGAAGCATTACGATGAGGAAGGAGTGACCTATGACCCCACCTACAATTCAGGAAAAAGCGTGTGCTATCTGGACGGAAATCTGGGAACTGGCCGGTGAACGGTGGCCGCCAACGAGCATCCCGGTCGCCTGGCGCGTGTATGAGTGTCTGAAAAACGCACTTATTGGCGCTGGCGTGGGTGAGGCGCAGGCGATAGCCTTCGCTGATGACTTTTTCTATGGCGAAAAAGCCTGGGGCGATCTAGGGCTGATTGGCAATCACAAGCGTGCCATTGATGCACTGGTCGTGGCGTTGCTTGACTCCGAACTTGTGGGGCTAGGCAACGAGTGAAAAGCGGCGGCCGTGGGGACGCCCAGTGCCCTGGATGTGCTGGAGTCGACTCCTGGATGTCAGCAACGTCTGTGCACCGACTGCCAGCACCAGACCAAGTGGCGCGATGTGTCACAGGGGTTCGAGCGTGTTGAGCGTCGCCAGGAGGAGTATGGCTTTTGATCACCGGAGGGAGACACCGGGATGGACGAGATCGAGTTACTGAGACTGATCGCCGACGGCGAGACGGAGACGGTAGAGTTCAAGCGGGAGGTGCCACGGCCGGAGCACCTGGCCAGAGAAGTCGTAGCCCTGTCCAACAGGCAGGGGGGATACGTGCTACTGGGTGTGGACGATGATGCCCAGGTCTATGGAGTGACGCTCCGACCGGATTACGAGGAGTGGATCGCCAACGTGGGGGCGCAGACGATTGACCCACCGCTGCCGCTGGACTGTGAGGTAGTGACCACGCAAGGCGAGACGGTGCTGGTGATGCGTGTGCCCCCTGGCCCTCACAAACCTCACTGCGTCCGCGAGGGCGCGCACAGGTGCACAGTCTACATCCGTCACGGTGTCACCAGCCGTCCTGCTACCCGTGAGGAGATTGGCAGTCTTTACCAGGAAAGTGGCGAGATTGACTTTGATCTCTCTCCTGTACCGGGAGCCACGCTGGCTGATTTGGACATGGGGGCTATTGAGGAGTATAGCCGTAGCAGACTTGGTCTTGGCCTTGATGGACTGCTTATTGACCCGGTGCAGCAGTTGCTCAACTGGAAAATCCTGGTCGAGCAGAATGGGGAGCGTAGGGTGACATTCACCGGTATGCTCTTTTTCGGCGACCGGCCGGGCAGTTTCCTGCCCCAGGCCCGGCTATGGCTCAAGCGCTTCAAGGGACTTGTCGCTGACAAGTGGCATCCCGGCAAGGAGATTGATGCACCTGTGCCCCAGGCCATTGAGGAGGCGATGGAGTTTATCAGGCTCTACACAGTGGTGGAGGAGATACACGGTCTCAAGCGGGTGCAAAAGGCCGAGTATATCGAGGAAGTGGTGCGCGAGGCGCTGGTGAACGGCATTGCCCACCGCAACTACGTGCGCCGTGGGATGCGGATACGTATCTTTATCTTCGATGACCGTATTGAGGTACACAGTCCCGGGCCACTGCCCAACGGCGTGAGGGTGGAGAATATGCGCTACGGTGTCCAGGTCACCCGCAACCCAACTGTCGTGCGCTATCTGCGGGCGTTTGGCTACTGGGAGGGTGATGGCCTGGGGGTGCCCCGCATGATTCGTCTCTGCCGGGAGAATGGTATCCGTGAGCCTGATTTCACCCTGGTGGGAGATGAGTTGGTGGTTACTATCTACTCACGCGAATATGAGCGCTTTCACGACTAATCTGCCAATCACCGCCTGGAGGCCAACACTGATCATCCATACCATTCCCGTAGGAATAACCCAGACTAATTGTTACATCGCCGGTTGCGAGGAGACGCAGGAGGGGGTGGTGATTGACCCCGGTGCGAACCCTGGGCGCATCCTTAAAGGGATTGAGGAGAGCGGGCTGACTATCCGTTACGTCCTCAACACCCATTGTCACTTCGACCACATGGGGGCCAACGGTGACGTCGTGGCCGCCACCGGCGCGCCCCTGGCTCTCCACCCGGCGGAACTGCCCATCTTGCAGGCCAAGGGCGGCGCTGCCTGGTTCGGCGTGCTGGTGAAGGAGAGTCCCTTGCCGGACGTAGAACTGGAACCCGGTCAGGTGATCGAGGTGGGCACGCTTCGTTTCCAGGTGTTGTATACCCCCGGCCACAGTCCCGGCAGTTTCACTTTCTACGAATCCGATGCAGGCGCGGCCTTCGACTGGGATGTG